>NZ_JABEMA010000016.1 GCF_013004605.1 Pseudokineococcus marinus | reverse complement strand
AGCGGTGATGGAGTCGGCGACCTCGAAGACGTCGCTGAGGTTGTGGCTGATGAGGACGACGCCCAGGCCGTTGTCGGCCAGCCGGGGCTCTCGGCCGAGGAGGTCACCGAGGCGGTCTTCCGGACCCGCGCGCGGGGCTACGACCAGGGCGCCGTCGACGCCCTGCTCGACGACGTCGTCGCGGCGCTCGCCGCGGCCGAGCGGGAGGGGCACGGCGCCCGCTGAGGAGCGGGAGGGGCGGTCGGGCGCCGCGGCGACCTACGCTGCCCGGACCGCGTCCCCCGGAGGCAGCCCGTGACCACGACCGCGCGCACGACGCCCGCCGAGGGCGCGCCGCACCCGCCGACGCACGCCACCGGGCGCGCCCCGGAGCCCGGCACCGAGGACGGCCCGCAGGACGGGACCGGGGCGCCCGAGGACGACCTCCTCGCCCGCCACCGCCGCGTCTCGCCGGCGTGGATGGGGCTCTACTACGACGAGCCGCTCGAGCTCGTCGGCGCGTCGGGCGCCCGGGTCACGGACAGCCGCGGGCGCACCTACCTCGACTTCTTCGGCGGCATCCTCGTGACGATGGTCGGCCACGACCTCCCCGCCGTCCGCGAGGCCGTCACCGAGCAGCTGGCGCGCGGCGTCGTCCACACCTCGACGCTGTACCTGCTCCGCAGCCAGGTCGAGCTGGCCGAGAAGATCGCGCGCCTGTCGCGCATCCCCGACGCCAAGGTCTTCTTCACGACGTCGGGCACCGAGGCCAACGAGGCGGCGCTGCTCCTCGCGATGTCGCACCGCCGCTCCAACCAGGTGCTGGCGCTGCGGAACAGCTACCACGGGCGGAGCTTCGCGACCGTCGGCGTCACGGGGAACCGGTCGTGGTCGGCGTCGAGCTTCTCCCCGCTGCAGACGACGTACCTGCAGGGCGGGTACCGGTTCCGCAGCAGCTTCCGCGGCCTCGACGACGACGCCTACGTGGCGGCGTGCGTGGCCGACCTGCGCGAGCTCCTCGACGTCGCCGTCACCGGGGACGTCGCGTGCCTCATCGCCGAGCCCGTGCAGGGCGTCGGCGGCTTCGCCGTGCCGCCGCCGCGGCTGCTCGCCGCGTACAAGGAGGTCCTCGACGAGACCGGGACGCTCTTCGTCAGCGACGAGGTGCAGACGGCGTGGGGCCGCACGGGCCGCTCCTTCTTCGGCATCGAGGCGTCCGGCGTCGTCCCCGACGTCCTGACCTTCGCCAAGGGCCTGGGCGCCGGCTTCCCCATCGGCGGCGTCGTCGCGCGCGCCGACGTCATGGACGGCCTGCAGGCGAAGGGCATCTCGACCTTCGGCGGCAACCCGGTGGCCACGGCCGCGGCGAACGCCGTCCTCGACCACGTGCTCGACCACGACCTGCAGGGCAACGCCGACCGGCTGGGCCGCCTGCTCCTGTCCGGGCTGCGCTCGGCGAGCGCCGACCTGGCGATGGTCGGCGAGGTCCGCGGCGTCGGGCTCATGGTCGGGGTCGAGCTCGTCGGCCCCGACGGGTACGCCCCCGACCCCGCCGCCGCGGCCGCCGTCCTCGAGGCGACGAAGGCGCGCGGGCTGCTCGTCGGCGGCGGCGGGCTGCACGGCAACGTCCTGCGCGTCGCGCCCCCGCTCACCCTCACCGAGGCGGAGGCGCAGGAGGGCCTGGCCCTCCTCGTCGACGCCCTCCGCGAGGTCGACGCCGCCCGCCCCGCCTCCCGGGCTTCGTAGCCTTCTTCCGCCTCCGAGGCTCCCCGGTGCGGACTTCGTAGCCTTCTTCCGTCTCCGAGGGTCCCTCGTGCGGATCTCGTGGCCCTTCTCCGCCGACCTCCCCCTGGCCCGCGGCGCCGCCGGCCCATCGGGCGCGCGCGGCGCGAGCGGGACCGACGTCCACGGCGTCGGCGCCCTCGGCGGGGACGGCGGCGTCCGCGTCGAGACGGCCGGCGAGCTGACGCGCGGCGAGCTCGTCGTCGACACCACGGCCGGGACGCCGCGCGCCCGGACCGGCTGGCCCGGACGGCGCGGGTCGCCGTCGACGCCGACCCCGCCGGGCTCGGCCGCCTGCTCCTCGACCGCCTCGCCCGAGCGCGCACCTCCCCGCACCCCGTCGCCATGACGCCCTCCGACGAGAGGGCTGGCGGCACAGTGACGACGAGGTGCCGCCGGGAGGCGGGCGAGGACGTCAGAGTGACGACGAAGTGCTGGGGGGCCGCCGCCGAGGTGTCAGCGAGCGGGGAGGGCGTTCTCCGCGGCGGCGCGGGAGTACCAGCGCGCGCTGTCCTTCGGCGTGCGGACCTGCGTCGCGTAGTCGACGTGCACGACGCCGAAGCGCTTGCTGTAGCCGTAGGCCCACTCGAAGTTGTCGAGCAGCGACCACACGAAGTAGCCCTTGACCGGGGCCCCGCCCTCGACGGCGTCGAGCACGGCAGCGAGGTGGTCGTGGAGGTAGGCGATGCGGTCGTCGTCGTGGACGACGCCGTCGTCGCCGACGACGTCCGGTGCGGCCATGCCGTTCTCGGTGACGTAGAGGTCGACGCCGGGCGCCTCGGCGGCCAGGCGCAGCAGCAGCTCGCTCATGCCGCGCGGGTCGATCGACCAGCCCATCTCGGTGCGCGGGCCGGGCAGCTCGACGAACTCGACGTCGTCGCACGCCACCCACGGCGAGGCGCCGTCGCCGTGGCCGTCGGCGGTCTCCTTGGCGCCCTCGCCGCTCCAGCGGCGCACGACGGTCGGGGAGTAGTAGTTGAGCCCGAGGGCGTCGAGCGGCTGGCGGATCGTCTCGACGTCGCCGTCGCGGACGAAGGACCAGTCGGTGACGGCGGCGGTGTCCTCGAGGACGTCGGCCGGGTACTCCCCGCGCAGCATCGGGCCGAGGAAGACCCGGTTCTGCAGGCCGTCGACGCGGCGGACGGCGTCGCGGTCGCCCTCGGAGGACTCGTCGTCGGGGCGGAACCAGCCGAGGTTCAGCGTGACGGCGACCTCCGCGCCCGGCGCGTGCTCCCGGACGGCGCGGGCGGCGAGCCCGTGGCCGAGGTTGAGGTGGTGGACCGCGGCCAGCGCCGCCGCGGGCTCGGTGCGCCCGGGCGCGTGGACGCCGGCGGCGTAGCCGAGGTAGGCCGCGCACCACGGCTCGTTGAGCGTGATGAAGGTCCGCACCCGGTCCCCCAGGGCGCCCGCGACGACCGCGGCGTACTCGCCGAAGCGCTCCGCCGTGCGGCGGTCGGTCCAGCCGCCCTCGTCCTCCAGCGCCTGCGGCAGGTCCCAGTGGTAGAGCGTCACGGCGGGGGTGATGCCCGCGGCGACGAGCTCGTCGACGAGCGCCGAGTAGAAGTCGAGGCCCCGCTGCTCCACCGGGCCGAGCGCGTCCGCCGTCACCTGCGGCGTGATGCGCGGCCACGCCACCGAGAAGCGGTACGTCTGGAGCCCCAGCTCCTTCATGAGGGCCACGTCCTCGCGGAAGCGGTGGTAGTGGTCGTCCGCCACGTCACCGGTGTCGCCGTCGAGGGTCTTGCCGGGCGTGTGCGAGAACGTGTCCCAGACCGACGGCGTGCGCCCGTCCTCGTCGACGGCGCCCTCGATCTGGTAGCTGGCGGTCGCCGAGCCCCAGAGGAAGCCGTCGGGGAAGCGGGTGGTCTCGGACCTGCTCTGGGACACGGGGACTCCTTCGTCGGGGTGCAGGACGCGCGGTGGGCGCGCGGGGCGCCCGTCCGCGTCGGTCGACATCCGACGGACGTGCCGGTCGGGCGGCTCGCCGCGGTGGCGCCGCGGCCATCCTGCCGTCCGTCGGGACCGCACCGCCACCCCCCGGGCACCTCCCGCGCCACCCGCCGCCGGCCCCTCGCGCCCGGCGTCCGGACCGCGGTCAGGACGTCGCGGTCCCGGCGCCCGTGCTGGCGCGCACCCGCAGGTCGGGTGCCTCGACCTCCACGTCGACCACCGGCTCGGAGGCGGTCTGGCGCACGAGCAGGTCGGCCACGGCGGCGCCGTAGGCGAGGAGGTCGTGCCCGACGGCGGTCAGCTGCGGGTGGGTGACCGTGCACAGCACGGAGTCGTCCCAGGCGACGACGGCGACGTCCTCGGGGACGCGCAGGCCCGCACCGACGAGGGCCGACAGCCCGGCGACCGCCATGAGGTCGGTGTCGTAGAGCAGCCCGTCGACGCGCCCGGGTCCTCGCACGAGCTCCAGGGTCGCGGCCGCGGCCGCCTCGGCCCCGAAGTCGGTGTGGTGCACCACGGCGGTGGCGCCGCACCGGGCCGCCGCCGCGACGAGCGCCGCGTCGCGGATGCCGGTGTGGCCCAGCTCCTCGGGGCCGGCGACCCGACCGATCCGCGTGCGCCCCCGCGCGACGAGGTGGTCGGCGGCCGCGGCCACGGCGGCCGCGTCGTCCTTCCACACGCAGGGGAGACCGCCGGCCAGCGTCGGGTCGCCCACGACGACGGCGGGGAGGCCGAGCGCGGCGACGAGGCCGACCCGCGGGTCCTCGCGCCGCGGGTCGAGGAGCACGACGCCGTCGACGCGCCGCTCGCGGGCCCAGGCCCGCAGCGTGGCCTCCTCGGTCTCGGCGGCCGGGACCACCTGCAGCAGGAGGCCGTGCCCGCGCGGGCCGAGGACGCTCTCGAGGCCCGCGACGAAGCGGGCGAAGAAGGTCTCCGCGCCCAGCGTCTCCGCGGGGCGCGTGACGACGAGCCCGACCGTCCGCGAGCGGGCGCCCGACAGGGAGCGCGCCGCGCTGTTGGGCGCCCAGTCCAGCTCGGCCGCGACCTGGAGGACGCGGGCGCGCGTGGCCTCGGAGACCCCGGGCCGCCCGTTGAGCGCGTAGGAGACGGCGCCCTTGGAGACGCCGGCCCGCCGGGCGATCTCCTTGATCGTCACGCGCGCCACGAGCACCCCTCGGCGCGAGAGGTCACGGCTCCCGCCACCAGGAGCGGGTCGCGCCGCGCGGACCGGGAGGACGGGCGCCGTGGCGCCCGCCCCCCGGACCCGTCCACCTCAGCCCTTGACCGACCCGGCCAGGAGGCCGCGGACGAAGAAGCGCTGGAGGGAGATGAAGACGACGAGCGGGACGACCATCGTGATGAAGGCGCCGGCCGACAGCAGGTACCACGCGTTGCCGCGGGTGCCCGCGAGGTCGGCCACCGCCGCCGTGAGCGGCGTCGCGTCGTTCGAGGCGAACGTCAGCGCCACGAGGAGGTCGTTCCACACCCAGAGGAACTGGAACACGCCGAAGGCCGCGATGGCGGGCACGAGCAGCGGGAACAGCACCTTGAAGAAGATGGTGACGTGCCCGGCGCCGTCCATGCGCGCCGCCTCGACGAGCGAGGGCGGCACGTCCTTCATGAAGTTGTGGAGCAGGAAGATCGCGAGCGGCAGCGCGAACATGGAGTGGGACAGCCAGACCGTCCAGAAGGACCCCGCCACACCCGCGTCGACGTAGAGGGTGAGCAGCGGGACGAGGGTCACCTGGATCGGCACGATCTGCAGCGCGAAGACCGCCACGAAGAGCGTGTTGCGCCCCCGGAAGGGGATCCACGCGAAGGCGTAGGCCGCCAGAAGCGCCAGGGTGATGGGGATGAGGACGGCCGGCAGCGTGATGACGAAGCTGTTGACGAAGTTCGACGCCAGGCCGCTGTCGACGAGCGCTGCCTGGTAGTTGTACTGCGAGAACAGCGGGTTCGTGATCGCCGTCCACCAGCCCGAGCTCTGGATGTCCTCGACCGTCCGGAAGGACGTGACGAAGAGCCCCAGGGTCGGGATGCTCCACAGCACGGCGATGACGATGGCGATCGTCGAGGCCGCCGGCTTGGAGAGCCGCTCGGCGGCCGCCTCCGCGCGGCGCTGGCGACGGCGCGAGCGCCAGGACTCGGTGACGGGGGCGTCGATCTTCCCCGTCGCCTGGGTGACGACCTCCTGGCTGACGTCGCTCGCGGTCACCGGATCTCCTCGGACAGGCGCAGCTGGCGGACGTTGTAGGCGATGATCGGCACGACCAGGATGAACAGGAGGACGGCGAGCGCCGCGCCCAGGCCCTGGTTGAACTGCCGGAAGGTCTGCGAGTAGAACTCGTTGGCGATCACCGAGGTGCTGAACTGGCCGCCCGTCATCGTGTAGACGATGTCGAACACCTTGAGCGTCGAGATCGCCACCGTCGTCAGCACGACGACGAGCGCCGGGCGGATGCTCGGCACCGTCACGTAGCGGAACATCCCGAAGCCCGAGACCCCGTCGAGGCGGGCCGCCTCGGTGACGTCGTCGGGGATGGCCTTGATGGACGCCGAGAGCACCGTCATGGCGAAGCCCGCGTTGATCCAGATCATCACCGCTATGATGAAGAAGGTGTTCTGCGGGGCGTTCAGCAGGAACTGGCGGGGCTCGGCCCCGAGCCAGACGAGCACCTGGTTGAGCAGACCGATCTGGCTCTGACCCTCGGGGCGGTACTCGTAGACGAACTGCCAGATGATGCCCGCGGCGACGCCGGAGATGGCCATCGGCAGGAAGACGAGCGCCTTGGCGAGGTTCTCGAAGCGCGTCCGGTCGACGAGGTAGGCGTAGACCATGCCGAAGGTCGTCGCGACCAGCGGGACGAGCACCACCCACAGCACGGTGTTGCGCAGCACGATGAGCAGCTCGCTGTTGCTGAAGACGGCGGCGTAGTTGTCGACGCCGACGAACTCGCTGCCGTCGTTGTTCTTGAAGCTGTTGACCAGCGTGCCGATGGCCGGGTAGACGAGCCCGAGCACCAGCAGGAGGAGCGGGGGTCCGAGGAAGCCGAGGACCACCACCCACTGCGGCACGCGCTTGGGCTTGTCGACGGCGAAGAGGATCCCGCCCATGACGAGGGCGAAGAGCGCGATGGCCAGGACCATCAGCGCGAGCTTGTGCGCGGTCGTCTCCGCGTCGAGCAACCAGTCCACGAGGTCTCCTCCGAGACGTCATCGGCCCGGCCCAGGGCGCGGCGTCAGCGGGACGTCACTGGGGCCAGGCGGCCTCGATGTTGTCGAGCGTCTGCTGGTCGGACTGGTCGCTGGCGATCCAGTCCGTCAGCTGCTGCCACTCGGCGTCCGCGCCGACCTGGGCCGGCATGAGGTCCGAGGCGTCGAAGCGGAAGGTCGCCTCCGGGTCCTGCAGCTGCTCGACCGCCAGCTGGTCGATCGGGCTCTGCAGGTTGCTCGGGTCGAGCTCGAGGTTCGCCGAGAACCAGCCGGGCTGGGAGGCCTGGGCCTTGAGGTTGGCCCAGTCGCCCGTGGACAGCCAGTACTGGACGGCCTGGGTCGCCGGGTCGTCGTTGAAGGCGGCCACGAACTCGCCGCCGCCGACGATGGCGCTCCCCACCTCCTCGTTGATCACGGGGGTCGGGAAGGCGAAGACGTCGCCGTCCTCGGAGACGTCGGTGCCCGCCGGCCAGTTGGCCTGGTAGAAGCTCGCCTGGCGGTGCATCCAGCACTGGCCGTCGAGGATCGGCAGGCCCGCGTCCTGGAACTCCGTCGAGGCGATGGAGCGCACGTCGCCCAGCCCGCCGTTGACGTAGTCCGGGTTCTTGAGGATGCCGCCGGCCTGCGCCAGCGACTCGGCGATCTGCGGGTCGTTGAAGGGGATCTCGTGCGCGACCCACTGGTCGTAGACGTCGGGGCCCTGCTGGTGGAGGACGACGTCCTCGAGGAAGTCGGTGGCCGGCCAGCCGGTGGCCTCGCCCGAGCCGATGCCCGCGCACCAGGGCTTGCTGTCGGGGTGGTCGGCGACGATCTGGTCCGACAGCGCGAGCATGTCGTCCCAGGTCTCCGGCACCTCGTACCCGGCCTCGGCGAAGGCGCTGGGCGAGTACCAGACGAAGGACTTGACGTTGGCGCCCAGCGGCGGCGCGTAGAACGTGCCGTCGACCGTGCCGTAGTTCTTCCAGTCCTCGCTCCAGTACTCGTCGACGTTGTCGACGACGGCCTGGGCGGGCTCCGCGACCTGGCCCGTGGCGACCATCTGGGCGAGCAGGCCGGGCTGGGGCAGGAAGGCGATGTCGGGGGCGTTGCCCGCGTTCACGCGGACGGGCAGCTGCGCCTCGAACTGGCGCGAGCCGTTGTAGTTGACGGAGATGCCGGTGCACTCCTCGAAGGGCCCGAAGGCGTCGATGAACGACTGCGACTCCGGGTCGACGATGGTCGTGTAGACCTCGACCTCGGAGCCGTCGACGTCGCCGAACTGCTCGAACTGCGAGCAGTCGATCTCGCTGCTGGCGACCTCGGCGCCGGCCGTGCTGCCGCCGGAGCTGACGCCGGCCTCCTCCTGGGAGGCGCAGCCCGCCAGGGCGACGACAGCACCCAGCCCGGCGGCGACGGCCGCCCTGCTGCTCTTCCGCGAACGGGTGGACATGGCTCTCCTCTCGCCGGCGGCACCGGTGCCGCGCGCTCCGAGATGACAGCACCCGGGGGCGTCCCTATCAAGCCGCGACGATAACGATCGGGCGACGAGGTGAACCGGTACAGCGACGCACGCGCCGGAATCCGGCATGTGAGCGCTGACATGCCCCCTCGCGCCCGGAGGACGGCCCGGCGGCGCTGCTCCGACCGGGTCCTCCGACCGGCTCCTCCGACGGGGTCCTCCGACGGGGTGCAGATCCTCCGCCGAGGACGCTCAGGCCACGGTCGCCGGGTCGCCGTCGTGCTCGCGGGGCCCCGCGGCGCGGCGCCCCCGCTTGGCGGCGTACATGCGCTGGTCGGCCTCGTGGAGCAGCTCGCCGAAGGTCTCCCCGTCGCGCGGGCTGAGGCCGATCCCGATGCTGGCGCCGACGGCCACCCGCCGGACGCCGAGGTCGACCGGGGCGGCGACGGCCGCCGAGACGGACGCGGCGACGCGCTCGGCGTCCTCCTCGGCGGTCTCCGGGTCGAGCGCCGGCAGCGCGACGAGGAACTCGTCGCCGCCGAGGCGCGCCAGCAGGTCCGTGCGCCGGATGGCGGCCCGGATGCGCTGCGCCAGGGCGACCAGCAGCTCGTCCCCCACCGCGTGGCCGTGCTCGTCGTTGACGGCCTTGAAGCCGTCGAGGTCGCAGAAGAGCAGCGCGACGGCGTGCCCGGCCAGGCGCGCGTCCCAGAGCGCCGCCTCCACGCGCTCCTCCAGCCGCCGGCGGTTCTTGAGCCCCGTCAGCGGGTCGGTGTAGGCGAGGCGCTCGACCTGCTCGACCAGGGCCCGGGCGCGGTCGCGCTCGGTCTCGAGCGCCCGCTGGGCCTCGACCCGCGCCGTGACGTCGTTCTGCACCCCGATGTACTGGAGCACCTTCCCGTCCGCGCCGAGCACGGGCGCCAGGTAGATCTCGTTCCACCACGGCGCCCGCTCCGGGCCCCGGTGGTTGAGCAGCGTCCCCCGCCACTCCTGGCCGGTGCGGATAGCGGTTCGGATCGCGTCGACGACCCCGGGATCGGTGTCCGCCCCCTGGAGGAAGCGGCAGTTGCGGCCGAGCACGTCCTCGACGGCCATGCCCGAGAGCTGCTCGAAGGCCTTGTTGGCGTACACGAGCGGCTGGTCGGGCCGCCGCATGTCGGCGATGGTCACGCCGCTCGTCGTGGCGGCGAGCGCGCGGTGCAGGAGCGCCTCGCCGGCGGGGGTGGTGCGCACCTCCCCGGGCGAGCGCGCGGGTCCCGCCGCGCCGGCCTCGGCCGCGACGGAGGCGCGCTGCTCGGCGCCGGTGGGCACGGGCACGGCCTCGCGCGGGACCACCCGCGAGAGCAGGCACCGCGCGGCGTCGACGACGGTGGCCCGCTCGTAGGTGAGCGCGTACTCGAACGTGCGCTGGGCGTCGGGGCCGGTGTCGCCGAGGTCGCGGGCGAGCAGGGCCGCGCTGAAGTGCGGGCCCAGGACGACGACGTCCCACTCGCCGCGGACCGCGTCGTCGACCGCCAGCGTCGTGCCCCGCAGGCCCGGGATGGGCTCCTCGGGCAGGCCCTCCCCCAGCGCGCACACGAAGCCCGTGCGCTCGACGAGGTCGCGGTAGCGGGCCGCGGTGGCGGGCGTGAAGTGCTTGGCCTCCTGGAAGGTGGAGGCGACGACGGCGGTCTCGCCGAGGCGCAGCGCCTCCCGCTCGAGCTGCTTGCTCAGCTCGATGAGGAGCTGCTTGGGCGAGCGGCGCAGCTCGTGGTGCGCCTGCAGGAGCGCGAAGGGCGACGTCGCGGCGAGGTCGACGGCGGCGCGGGGCGGGAGCACGAGCTCGCCGACCTCGAACGCGGGCGCGGGACCCGGCGCGGGCCGCCCGAAGAGCCAGCCCTGGCCGAGGCGCGCCCCGAGGGCGCGGCCGACCCGTAGGTGCCGCTCGTCCTCGATGCCCTCGGCGAGGACCACCGCGCCGGACGACTCGGCGTAGGCGTTGACGGCGTTCATGATCTGCGCGACGGCGGGCCCGGGACGCTCCTGCACGAGGCGCAGGTCCAGCTTGACGACGTCCGGGCGCAGCAGCGGCATGAAGGCCAGCGAGAGGGCGTCCGCGCCGACGTCGTCGAGGGCGATGCCCCAGCCGATCTCGCGGACCCGGTCGACCGTGCGCAGCAGCTCCGCCGGCCGGTGGGCGAGCGCCCGCTCGGTGATCTCCACGACCACGCGGAGGTCCCCCGGGGCGTCGGGGGCGATGGCGAGGAGGTCGTCCAGGGGCGCGCTGTCGAGCACCTCCGGCTCGACGTTGACGAAGAGGGTGAGCGGCGCCAGCAGCTGCTGCTCGAGGGCGCCGCGGAAGGCGGCCTCCCGGCAGGCGGCGTCCAGCTCGGCGAGCAGGCCCTGCGCGCGGGCCGCGGCGAAGAGGTGGTCGGGCCGCTCGAGGGCGCTGCCCCGGGGACCGCGCGCGAGCGCCTCGTAGGCGACGACCCGACCGCTGTCGAGGTCGACGATCGGCTGGAAGACGCTCCGGACACCGCCGTCGAGCACCTCGCGCAGCCCTGCGCCCCCGTCCGCCACCGTCATCCCGTCCTCCGCCTCCGCGCCGCTCCTCCGGGTGCGCCACCGGCTGGACGCGTCCCGTCGTGACTGTCGGCAGGCCGGGGTGCGATGTGCGGGCGACGCCGCGGTCGCACCCGATCGGCCGAGGAGACGCCTCGGCCGCCGTCCGCCCGCCGCCGCACGACGGCCGGGCGCCGTCAGGCCGCTGCGGACCTGCGTCCCGGGGAGGCGTCCCGGGAGAGCCAGCGGCGCAGGTGCTCGCGTCCGAAGAGCTCGTCGAGCACCATCGCGGCCGCCCCGGCGACCCCGGGGTCACCACCGGCCAGCGACGCCTCGACGCGGAGGTCGCGCGTGGCGAGCGGCAGCGACCGCTCGTAGACGCCCTGGCGGACCGAGGCGAGGAGGAGGTCGGAGGTCGAGCCCAGGCGGCCACCGAGGACGAGCAGCCCCGGGTCGAAGAAGTTGACGAGCGTGGCGAGGACCTGGCCGACGAGCCGCCCGGCCGCCTGCACCACCTCGACGCTGGCCCGGTCGCCCTCCTGGGCGGCCCGCACGAGGTCCTCGACACCGAGCTCACCGGTGCGCGCGAGGGCCCGCGCCAGCGGGGGGCTCGCGCCGCCCTCGGCCAGCTCCCGGGCGCGCCGGACCATGGCCGCGCCGCCGGCGACCGCCTCCAGGCAGCCCGTGTTGCCGCAGCGGCAGACGACGTCGCCACCGCCCGGCGCGAGGACGTGGCCGATGTCGCCCGCGCACCCGTGCGACCCGCGGAGCAGCCGACCGCGCCCCACGAGACCGGCCCCGATGCCGGTGCCCACCTTGACGAAGAGCATGTCCTCCACCGCACCCGGCGCGTGGTCACGGCGACGGACCAGCTCCCCGAGCGCCATGAGGTTGACGTCGTTGTCGACCCACGTCGGCGCCCCCCACCGCTGCGACGTGCGCGCCCGCACGTCGACGTCGTGCCACCCGGGCATGATCGGCGGGCGGTTCGGGCGCCCGGAGGCGAACTCGACGGGGCCGGGGAGCCCCACGCCGACGCCCCGCACGGGCGGGAGCTCGCCCTCCGCGCCGAGGCCCTCGAGCAGCCCGGTGAGCATCTCGTCGACCCGGCCGAGGACGACGTCCGGGCCGTCGGACACGTCGCCCGGCTCCTCGACGACGGCGAGCACGCGCCCCTCGAGGTCGGTGACGCCCGCCGTGAGGTGGCTCGCGCCCAGGGGCGCCACGAGGACGAGCCCGGCGTCCGCCCGCAGCGCCAGCTCGCGCGGGGCGCGACCGCCGCTCGACGGCGCCGTGCCCCGCTCGTCGAGGAGCCCGAGCTCGAGCAGGCGCGCCACGCGGCCCGCCACGGCGCTGCGGCCGAGCCCCGACTGCCGCGCGAGCTCGGGCCGGGTGCGGGCGACGCCCGACCGCACGAGGTCGAGGACGGCGACGAGGCCGTCGACCTGGTCGTCCGGCAGCGGGGCCGCGGGACCGGGAGCACCGCGCCCACCGGGCTCGCCGGCACCCCCGCCGGCGGGGACCCCGCGCGGGAGGCCCTCCGCGTCGAGCGCCGTCATGGGCGGGAGGGTAGCCCCGCGGCTTCTGCACGTGGACCGTTGACTTCTGCACGCCGACGGCATTAGATCCTCCTCACTCGGGGCGACGGCGCCCCGCAGGAGCGCACGGAGGTGTGATGCCTGACGGACGGGTCGACCGCCCGCGGGAGGCCGCCCGCGACGTCGCGGGCGGGTCCGACGAGCTGCTGCGCATGACCGGGATCGTCAAGCACTTCCCCGGCGCCAAGGCCCTGGACGGCGTGGACCTCGTGGTCCGCGCCGGCGAGGTGCACTGCGTGCTCGGCCAGAACGGCGCGGGCAAGTCCACGCTCATCAAGGTCCTCGCGGGCGCCCACGCGCCGACCGCGGGCCAGATCGTCTGGCAGGGGGAGCCGCTGACCCTGGCCGACCCCGTCGCCGCCATCAGGGCGGGCATCGCGACGATGTACCAGGAGCTCGACGTCGTCGACGGCCTCACCGTCGCCGAGAACGTCTACCTGGGCCACGAGATGTCGACGCTCGGCGTGACGAGGCGGCGCGACGTCGAGCGCCGCACCAAGGAGCTCCTGGCGCGGCTAGGCCACAGCGAGATCGAGCCGGGCACCGAGGTCGGCTCCCTCTCCGCGGCCGGCAAGCAGATCGTCAGCATGGCCCGCGCCCTCTCGCACGACGCCAGGCTCATCGTCATGGACGAGCCGTCCGCCGTGCTGGACTCCGAGGAGGTCGACAACCTCTTCGGGACCGTCCGCGACCTCACCGCGGCGGGCGTCGGCATCGTCTACATCTCCCACCGCCTCGAGGAGATCCGCGCCATCGGCGACCGGATCACCGTCATCAAGGACGGCCGCTCCGTCGCCACCGACCTGGCCGTGGCCGACGTCCCCACCCCCGAGCTCATCCGCCTCATGACCGGCCGCACGGTCGAGGGCTTCCCGCAGCGTCGCGCCCTGCCGGCCGACGCCGAGGAGCTGCTCGTCGTCGAGGGGCTCGCCGCCGACGGCGTGTTCGAGGACGTCTCGTTCACCGTGCGGGCCGGCGAGGTCGTCGGCCTCGCCGGCCTCGTGGGCGCCGGCCGCTCGGAGATCCTCGAGACCGTCTACGGCGCACGCAGGGCCACGGCCGGCTCGGTGCGCGTCGGCGGGAGGAGGCTGCGCGCCGGGTCCGTCGCCGCCGCCGTCCGGGCCGGCGTCGGGCTCGCGCCCGAGGAGCGCAAGAGCCAGGGCCTGCTCCTCGGCGAGCCCGTCTACCGCAACATCACGCTGACGAGCTTCGGCCGCTTCGCCAAGGGCGGCCTGCTCGACGAGAAGGCCGAGCGGGCCGCGGCCACCGAGCAGATCCGGGCCATGGAGCTGCGGCCCGCCGACCCGGACCGGGTCGTCGGCACGCTGTCCGGCGGCAACCAGCAGAAGGCGATGCTCGCCCGCTGGCTCGTCCACGGCTGCCGGGTCCTGCTCCTGGACGAGCCCACCCGCGGCGTCGACGTCGGAGCCCGCGCCGAGATCTACGCCCTCGTCGACCAGCTGGCCGCCTCCGGCGCGGCCGTCGTCGTGGTCTCGAGCGAGATCCCCGAGGTGCTCGGGCTCGCGGACCGCGTGCTGGTCGTCTCCGACGGGCGGGTCGTCCACACCGGTCCCGCCGACCAGATCGACGAGCACGGGGTCCTCGACCTCGTCATGGAAGGACGCGCGGCATGAGCCAGAACACGCCCGACCTGGCGACGGCGGGGTCCGTGCCGCCCGACGACGAGGGCGGGGCCCCGCCGACGCCGCTGCAGCGCACCGGGGCGACGCCGGGCGCCGGCCCGGCCCCGGCCGGCGAGGGCAGCGCCGTGACCCGGCTGCTCAGCAGCGACACGGGGCGCACCCTCGGCCTCGTGGCCGTCCTCGTCCTCATCGTCGTCGCCGGCGTCGCGACCGCGGGCAGCCAGTTCGCGAGCGTGCCGACCGCCTTCACGATCCTCAACTACGCCGCCGTCATCGGCGTCGTGAGCATCGGCATGACCTTCGTCATCACCGGCGGCGGGATCGACCTGTCGGTCGGCTCGCTCGTCGGCCTGTCCTCGATCTGGGCCTCGACGGTCGCGACGCAGACCATCGCGGCGGGCAGCCACTGGGCGGTCATGGTCTTCACCGCGGTCGCCGTCGGCGCGGTGGCCGGTCTCGTCACCGGGGCGGTCGTCGCGTACGGCAAGGTCGTCGCCTTCATCGCGACGCTCGCCATGCTCATCGCCGCCCGCGGCCTCGCGGAGCTCATCGCGCAGAACCGCACGCAGGTCCTCGACCCGGACACCGGGTACAGCGACGCCCTGACGGGGCGGGTGCTCGGCGTCCCGGTGCTCATCTGGGTCTTCGCGCTCGTGTCGCTGGCCGGCTGGTTCCTCCTCAACCGGACCACCTTCGGCCGCCGCACCGTCGCCGTCGGCGGCAACCCCGAGGCCGCGCGCCTCGCGGGCATCAAGGTGCAGCGGCACACCATGTACCTCTACGCCCTGTCGGGCACCTGCGCCGGCCTCGGCGGCGCGATGATCCTGGCGCGGGTCAACTCCGGGTCGTCGACCAACGGCACGCTCTACGAGCTCGACGCCATCGCGGCCGTCGTCATCGGCGGCACGCTCCTCGCCGGCGGGCGCGGCACGGTCCTCGGCACCGTCCTCGGCGTCCTCATCTTCGCGACGCTGCAGAACGTCTTCGTCCAGAACAACCTCTCGATCTCGACGCAGTCCATCGCCAAGGGCGCGATCATCGTCGTCGCCGTCCTCCTGCAGCAGCGCCTCGCGGCGCGCCGCGCACCCCGCCGCGCGGGGTAGCCGCGGGCGGCCGCCGGCCGCCCCCGCGACGAGCCCGCCACCAGACCCACCACCGGACCCGACCGGCCGTCTCACCGAGGAGAGCCATGTCCACCACCCCCTCCCGCCGCCCCTGGCTGCTCGCGGCGAGCTCGCTCGCCGTCGGCTCGCTCCTGCTCACGGGCTGCGTCTCGAACGAGCCCGCGGACACCGGCGACGGCGCCGGCGACGCCGCGGCCGCCGAGCCGGCGACCGCGAACGACGAGCCGGGTGACACGGTCACCATCGGCTTCACGGCCCCCGCCGCCGACCACGGCTGGATGTCCGCCATCACCCGGGCCGCGGAGGAGCGCGCCGAGGGCTACGAGGACGTCGACCTGCAGGTCGCCGACGGCACCAACGACGTGAACCTGCAGATCGCCGCCGTCGAGACCTTCATCAACAACGGCGTCGACGCGATCGTCATCCTCCCGTACGACGGCGCCGCCCTCACCGACGTGGCCACGCGCGCCATGGAGGAGGGCATCACGGTCGTCAACGTCGACCGCGAGTTCACCTCGCCGTTCGCCGCCCGGGCCACGGTCCTCGGCGACAACTACGGCATGGGCGTCTCGGCCGGCACGTACATGTGCGAGCAGCTCGGCGACGACCCCGACGCGGTCGTCGCCGAGATCGCCGGCATCGACTCGCTGCCGCTGACGCAGGACCGCAGCCAGGGCTTCGCCGACGCGCTGGCCGACTGCGGCCTCGAGGTGAGCAACCGCGTCGCCGCGGACTTCACCGTCCAGGGCGGCCAGGCGGCCGCGGCGAACCTCCTGTCGGCGGCCCCGCAGATCGACGCCATCTGGAACCACGACGACGACCAGGGCGTCGGCGTCCTCGCGGCCATCGAGCAGGCGGGCCGCGACGAGTTCTTCATGGTCGGCGGCGCGGGGTCGGCCAACGTCATGCGCGAGATCCAGGAGGGCGACTCGGTCCTGCGGGCCACCGTGGTCTACCCGTCCACGCAGGCGGCCGACGGCGTGAGCCTCGCCCGCCTCGTCGAGCAGGAGAAGGACATGGAGGACCTGGTCTCGAGCCAGGTGCCGCGCCAGGTGCAGCTCTTCGCCCCCGTCGTGACGGCCGACAACGTGGACCAGTACCTCGACACGGCCTTCGAGTCCTGACCCCCCGGCGCCGCGCGCCCGCCGGCCGCCGGGCCGGCGGGAGCGCCCCCTGGCAGCCTGACCGACCACCGCCCGCGGCGGTGGTGCGGACCACCGCACCACCGCCCACGACCCCGTGCGGCCCCGGCCGCGCGACGACGAGGAGACGACGATGACGAGCGAGGACGCAGCGACCCCGGGCGCGGCGACCCTGGGGGTGGCGATGGTCGGCCACTCCTTCATGGGCGCCGCCCACTCCCAGGCGTGGTCGGTCGCCCCGCGCTTCTTCGACCTCCCGCTGGCCCCGCGGATGGTCGTCGTCGCCGGCCGGCGGCCCGACGCGGCCGAGGCCGCCGCGCGGCGGTACGGCTGGGCCGGGAGCACCGCCGACTGGCGCTCGGTCCTGCAGCGCGACGACGTCGACCTCGTCGACGTCTGCACCCCCGGCGACACGCACGCGGAGATCGCCGTGGCCGCGCTCGACGCCGGCAAGCACGTGCTCTGCGAGAAGCCCCTCGCCAACTCCGTCGAGGAGGCCGAGACGATGGTGGCGGCCGCCGAGCGCGCGGCGGCCCACGGCGTCCGGGCGACCGTGGGCTTCACCTACCGGCGCGTGCCGGCCATCGCCCTCGCCCGCCGGCTCGTCGCCGACGGGCGCATCGGCACGGTGCGGCACGTCCGCGCGCAGTACCTGCAGGACTGGATCGCCGACGAGAGCGCCCCCATGTCCTGGCGCCTCGACAAGGAGCGCGCCGGGTCGGGTGCCCTGGGCGACATCGGCGCCCACGTCGTGGACCTCGCCCAGCACGTCACCGGCGAGCTGCTCACGGGCGTCAGCGGGCTGCTCGAGACCTTCGTGCACGAGCGCCCCCTGCCCGGCGACGGCGGCGGCGACCTGCGCGGGACGGCCGGCGAGGGCACCGGGCGCGTGACGGTCGACGACGCCGCCGTCTTCACCGCCCGCCTGGCCGGTGGCGGCCTCGCGACGTTCGAGGCCACCCGCTTCGCCCACGGCCGCAAGAACGCCATCCGGCTCGAGGTCAACGGCTCGAGGGGCTCGCTGGCCTTCGACTTCGAGGACATGAACGTCCTCCACTACTACGACGCGACCGAGGACCCGGTCGTCGCCGGCTTCCGCCGCATCTACGTCACCGAGCCCGACCACCCCTACGGCGGCGCGTGGTGGCCGGCCGGCCACGGCCTCGGCTACGAGCACGCCTTCACCCACCAGGTCGTCGACCTCCTCGGCGCCCTGGCCGAGGGCCGCGACCCCGAGCCCACCTTCGCCGACGGCCTGCAGGTGCAGCGGGTCATGGCGGCCGTCGAGGCGTCGTCGGCCTCGGGCTGCGCCTGGCAGGCCCTCTAGGCCGGGTCGACGAGCCCTCCCACGGCACCCGGCCCCACCCAGCACGGCGGCACCACCCGACACCCAGGAGGACGCATGCCCCGCCCGATCACCCTGTTCACCGGCCAGTGGGCCGACCTGCCGCTCGAGGAGGTGGCCCGGCTCGCCAGCGCGTGGGGCTACGACGGCCTCGAGCTCGCCTGCTGGGGCGACCACCTCGACCCGTGGCGCTGGGACGACGCCGAGTACGTGCAGGGCCGCCTGGACCTGCTCGAGCGCCACGGCCTGCAGCTGCACGCGATCAGCAACCACCTCAAGGGCCAGGCGGTCTGCGACGACCCCATCGACCAGCGCCACCGCGACATGCTCCCGGACGTCGTCTGGGGCGACGGCGACCCCGAGGGCGTGCGGCAGCGGGCCGCCGAGGAGATGAAGAACACCGCCCGGCTGGCCGCGGCGCTCGGCGTCAAGACCGTGGTGGGGTTCACCGGGTCGAGCATCTGGAAGTACGTGGCGATGTTCCCGCCCGTCTCGGCCGAGCTCGTCGACGCCGGCTACCAGGACTTCGCCGACCGCTGGAACCCGATCCTCGACGTCTTCGACGAGGTGGGCGTCCGCTTCGCCCACGAGGTCCACCCGAGCGAGATCGCCTACGACTACTGGACGACCGTGCGGGCGCTGGAGGCCATCGGGCACCGCGAGGCCTTCGGCCTCAACTGGGACCCGAGCCACTTCGTGTGGCAGGACCTCGACCCGGTGGCCTTCCTCTGGGACTTCCGCGACCGGATCTACCACGTCGACTGCAAGGACGTGAAGCGCCGGGTCGGCAACGGCCGCAACGGGCGCCTGTCGAGCCACCTGCCGTGGGCGGACGGGCGCCGCGGCTGGGACTTCGTGTCCACCGGGCACGGCGACGTGCCGTGGGAGGACTCCTTCCGGATGCTCGGGCAGATCGGCTACGAGGGGCCCATCAGCGTCGAGTGGGAGGACGCCGGCATGGACCGCCTCGTCGGGGCGCCCGAGGCCCTCGAGATGGTCCGCCGCCTCGCGTTCGACCCGCCGGACGCGGCCTTCGACGCGGCCTTCTCCACCCGCTGACCTCCCGCGCCCGCCCCGCCGACGCCGCCCCCGCACCCCGGGGGCGGCGTCGCCGCGTCAGGGGGCGTGCTCCACGCGCAGCACGACGGCCCCGCCCGCCGGCACCTCCACCGCGCCGTCGTGGTGCGCGCCCGTCAGCAGGTCGGTGCCGCCCTCGGGCAGCCGCGCCGGCGCGGCGGCGTGGTTGAGCGCGAAGACGAGGTCGACGCCGTCGCCGCGGCGGCGGACGACCTCGAGGTCGTGGGGCAGGTCGCGCGGCGCGACCCCGGCTGCGGTGAGCACCTCGGCGAGGAGGGTGCGCAGGTCGGCGACGCCCAGGCGCGTGGCCACGTACCAGGCCGTCCCCGCGCCGACGTCGTGGCGGGTGACGGCCGGGTGCCCGGCGTCCGGGCCCTCGGCGAAGGTCCGCAGCACCTGCGCGCCGCGCGGGCGCACCCGCTCGGACCAGACGTCGCCGACCGGGGGCCGGGAGCCCCCCGGGGCGTCGCCGTCGCCGGAGAGGGCGACGCGCTCCCCGGCGCGCAAGGGGTGCCACTCCTCCACGTCCAGGCCGAGGACGTCGCGCAGCTGCCCGGGGTACGGGCCGTCCGGGACGCGGTCGGTGCCGTCGACGACGCCGGAGAAGAAGGGCACGACGAGGTGGCCGCCCCGCTCGACGTAGGCGCGCAGCACCGCCGCGGCCTCGTCGGTGACGAGGTAGAGCTGCGGCAGGACGAGCACGGGGTACCGGGCGAGCCGCTCGAGGTCGGCGTCCGGCGGGACGACGGCGGCGGTCACGTGCAGGTCGTGCAGCGCCTCGTAGGTCGCCTCCGCCCGCTCGGCGTACCGGACGTCGACCGTGGGGCGGAACTCGAGCTCGAGCGCCCACCGCGACGGCCAGTCCCAGACCATCGCGACGTCCTCGACGACCACGCTGCCCGCCACCTCCGCGAGCCGGCCGAGGTCGGCGCCGAGGGCCACGACGTCGCGGAACAGGTCGGAGTCCTCGCCGGCGTGGGGGACCATCGCCGAGTGGAACTTCTCCGCGCCGGAGCGGGAGGCCCTCCACTGGAAGAACATCGCGCCGTCCGAGCCGCGGGCGACGTGCGCGAGCGCGTTGCGCCGCATCTCCCCCGGCCGCTTGGCGACGTTGCGCGGCTGCCAGTTGACCGCGCTCGTCGAGTGCTCGAGCAGCAGCCACGGGCCCCCGCCGGCCAGCCCCCGCGTCACGTCGGCGGACATCGCGAGGCCCACGTGCGGGCGCTCGGCCTCCGCCGTCAGGTAGTGGTCGTTCGTGACGACGTCCACCTCGGGCGCCCACCGCCAGTAGTCGAGGTCCTCGCTCGTCGTCGCCATGAAGTTCGTCGTGACCGGCGCGCCGGTGGCGTGCGCGCGGACGGCGTCGCGCTCGCCGCGGTAGCAGGCGAGGTGCTCGTCGGAGGAGAAGCGCCGGTAGTCCAGCTGCTGCGCCGGGTTCACGGGCATGGGGGCGACGCGGGGCGCCCGGACGTGCTCCCAGGCGCCGTAGCGCTGGCTCCAGAAGGCGGTGCCCCAGGCCCGGTTGAGGGCGTCGAGGTCGCCGTAGCGGTCCTGCAGCCAGCGGCGGAACGCCTCCTCGCTGACCGGGCAGTAGCACTGGCCCACCTGCGCGCCGAACTCGTTGCCGATGTGCCACAGCGCGAGCGCCGGGTGGTCGCCCAGCTCGCCCGCGAGGTGGGACGCGAGAGCCTGCGCCGCCCTCCGGTAGTCGGGGCTGCTCGCGCAGTAGTGCTCGCGCGCACCGATCCCCAGCCGGACGCCGTCGCGCGTCATCGGCAGGGACTCGGGGTACCGGGAGGCGAACCAGGGCGGCGGCGAGGCGGACGGCGTCGCCAGGTCGACCCGGATGCCCGCCTCGTGGAGCCGGTCCAGGACGCGCCGCAGCCACGCGGTCTCGTAGCGCCCCTCCTCCGGTTCGAGCAGGGCCCACGAGAAGACGCCGACCGTCACCATCGTGACCCCGGCCTCGACCATGAGGCGGACGTCCTCCGCCTGCACCTCCTCGGGCCACTGCTCGGGGTTGTAGTCGCCGCCGAAGGCCAGGCGGTCGAGCGTCGGCACCACGGTGGACGGCATGCGGTCTCCTCGGACGACGGTGACGGAAAGCGGTTGCTCACCGTAGGCCAGGCGACCCGGCGGGCGCGGCGCCCGGCGGGGAGCACCCGCCGGCACCTCCCTCGGGGCCCGGACGGGCCGTGGTCACTGGGTGTCATGCCACTAGGCCGTCGGAGTCATCTTCGCCCCGGGTGGTCACGGGCAGTGACGTCCGCGGGTGATGCTCTCGTCCTGGGGCGGCCGCTCGGGCCGGCCTCCGGAGCCGGGGCCACGAGGTCCCCGCCGACACCGTCAGGAGGCAGCCCGCGTGGTCACGTCCCACCGTGGCTGAGGTCGCGATCCTCATCGCCGCGCACGACGAGGAGGACTG
Organism: Pseudokineococcus marinus; assembly: GCF_013004605.1. Lineage (GTDB taxonomy): Bacteria > Actinomycetota > Actinomycetes > Actinomycetales > Quadrisphaeraceae > Pseudokineococcus > Pseudokineococcus marinus. The sequence continues at coordinate 3,471 of NZ_JABEMA010000016.1, read as the reverse complement.
CATCGGTCCGACCCTCGCCGCCGCCACCGCCCAGACGCACCCGCTCGCGGCGGTCGTCGTGATGGCGGACAACTGCAGCGACCGCACGGTCGAGATCGCCCGCTCCTTCCCCGGCGTGACCGTCATCGAGACGGTCGGCAACCGGCACAAGAAGGCCGGAGCCCTCAACGAGGCCTGGCAGCTGCTGCGCGGGCGGGTCGACCACATCGCCTGCCTCGACGCGGACACGATCATCCCGCCGGAGTCGGTGGCGCAGTGGGTGGCCCAGATGGACGCCGAGCCCGCCACCGCCGGCATCAGCGCCCGCTTCACGATGCAGCCCGCCCCCGGGAACACCCGGTGGGGCAACCTCCTGGCGCGGCTGCAGAAGGCCGAGTTCGCCCGCTGGACCGACACCGCGCTGAACCGCGGCGGGCGCACCAGCGTCCTCGCCGGCACGGCCTGCATGCTCCGCACGAGCACCCTCGAGGTGCTCCACGCCGAGCGGTGCGCCGAGGGCGTGACGAGCGGCCCGTGGTCCTACGCCTCCGACGTGGAGGACTTCGAGCTCACCTACCGCCTGCGCCGCCTCGGCTTCGAGACCAAGGTCTCCTACACCGTGCGCGCCTACACGGACGCCATGACGAGCCTGCGGGCGCTGTGGGCCCAGCGCATGAAGTGGCAGGGCGGCACGGTCGAGGACCTCCTCTCGATCGGCGTCACCCGCCTCACGCTGCGTGACTGGGGCCAGCAGGCCCTCGGCCTCCTCGCCGCCGCCGTGCGCTTCGGCTGGGTCGCGACGACGGCGCTCTACGCGGTCCTCGGCGTCCTGTCCTTCCACTGGGTCTGGTTCGTCGTGCCGCTGCTCTTCATCGCCAACGACGTGAAGCAGTCGCTGCGGGTGCCGCACCGCGACAGGACCGACGTCCTCCTCGCCGCCCTGCTCGTCCCGCAGGAGCTCTTCGCCTGGATGCGGGCCGCCTGGTTCACCCGCGCCTGGGCCGAGTGCCTCGTCTCCCGGTACGTCACCGGTCGCAAGAAGGACCGCTGGGCCGCCCAGTACGCCGCGGAGACCGCGGTCGCCGCCTGAGCCGGCTCCGCCCCCTCCTCCCCCCCTCTCTGCTCCCCCAGCGCCGCCGCCCCGGTGGCGCCCCCACCCCTGCCCTCCTGGAGGACCCCCGTGTACGGAGCCAAGACCACCCTCGCCACCGCCAGCGCCGGCGCCACCGGCACGACCATGGCCACGGGCGCCGGCGTCTGGGTCGTGTTCGCCGCCATCACCGTGCTCTTCGCGCTCTCCGCCGTCGTCCAGTTCGTGCGGCCGGCGCGGGCGCACCGCCCCTGACGACGTCCGGCGCGTCGGTCATCCTGGCGAGATGACCTCCGCCCGCCCCCCGCGCCAGCGACGGGCCGCGGGCGCCGCCCTCGCCCTCGCCTGGGTCGGGCACCTGCTCGACTCCTGGCTGCTGGCCTGCCTGGCGCTCCTCGCCACCTACGCGTGCCTGGCGACGTCGGCCCAGCTGGCCCTCGGCCTCCAGGGGCGCCGGCGCTGGGTGCTCGTCGTCGACCTCGCCGCGGTCGCCGTCGTCGGCGCCGCCGGCGCGCTGTGGCTCGTCGCGGTCGTGGGCGGCCCCCCGCCCGCGGCCGCCGCCGTGGTCGCGGCCGGCGACCTCGTCCTCCTCGGCCACCTCGTGGCGCTGCTGCACTCGCGCGCCCGCGTCACGGTCTCCGTCCTCGCCCTGGTCGCCGCTCTGCTGGCGCTCGTCGTGCACCACGTCGGCTCGTGGGCCGACGCCGCGCCCGTCGCGTCGTCGCCCTGGGCCAGTGCGCTCGTCGCCGTCGCCGCCCTCGCCGTCACCGCGGCGTGGCACCCGAGCATGGCGGCGTTCGGCGACGTCGTCAGCCCGCTCGTGGCGCCCCGCCGCCAGGTGCTCGTCACCGTGCCGGCGGTCGTGGGCCTGCTCGCGGCGCTCGCCCTCGCCGCGGCCGGGGCGCTGCCCGAGCCGCCGCGGGGCACCGGCGCGGTGGTGGCGGTGGCCGCGCTCGCCGCCGTCCTGCTCATGACGACGAGCTCGAGCCTGCAGTCCGCGGTCGACCGCGAGCTCCTCGAGACCGACCCGCTCACCCGAGCGGGCAGCCGCCTCGCGCTGGAGCGCCTCCTCGCCACGCAGATCCACCAGGGGACCGACCCGGTGCGCCTCGTCGTCGTCGAGCTCGACGACGTGGCCGTCCTCGCGCGCCGGCAGGGCCGCCAGGCCGCCGACGACCTCCTCGTGCGGCGCGTGCGCGCCCTCGAGGACGGCCTGCCCGACGCGGTCGTGTGCCGGACCGGCCCGCAGACCCTCGCCGTCGTCGTGCCCACCTCCTCGCGGGCCCGCCGCCGGGAGACGCCGCTCGGCCTCGTCGCCGCCGTCCGCGCGCAGCTCGAGGCCCCCGGGGCGGCCGGGCCGACGGCGCCCGGGGCCGCGACGTCCACCGCGGCGGTGCTCACCGTGCCCCCGCGCGCCGACCTGCCCGCCGAGGGCCTCTCCACGCGCGAGATCGTCGCCGCCCTGCTGCGGCACGCCGAGGTCTCCCTGCTCGCCGCGCGCGACCGGCGCGTGCCCGTCGAGGCCGACGTCGCCCGTGACGGCGCCTACGAGCGCGCGCGCCGGCTGGACAACGACCTGGCCGCCGCCCTGGAGGGCGGGGAGCAGATCGCCGTCCACTACCAGCCGCTCGTGGACCCGCGGACGGGCGCCGTCCGCTCCCTCGAGGCGCTCGTGCGCTGGGAGCACCCCGAGCTCGGCTCGGTCGCGCCCGACGACTTCCTCACCGCCGCCTCCCTGCAGGGGCGCGCCCGCGACCTCGACGACCTCGCGCGCCGTCAGGCCCTCGCCGACTTCCGCACGTGGCGGGCCGCCGGCGTCGAGCCGGAGCACGTCGCCGTCAACCTCTCCGCCCAGAGCCTGGAGTCGCCCGACCTCGTCGAGCGCGTCCTCGCCGACCTCGCCGCGGCGGGCGTCGAGCCGCGCCACCTCGTCGTCGAGGTCGTCGAGCAGGAGGAGCTGCGCGACCTGCGCGCCGTCGCCGAGCGCCTCCACCGCCTCCACGCCACGGGCGTGGGCGTCGCGGTCGACGACTTCGGCGTCGGCCACGCCGCGCTGCAGTACCTCCTGCACCTGCCGGTGACGGCGGTGAAGCTCGACCGCAGCCTCGTCGCGGAGGTGCTCACCCCGGGCGGGCGGGCCCTCCTCGGGTCGGCGGTGGCGCTCGCCACGTCGCTGCGGGCCGAGGCCGTCGCCGAGGGCGTGGAGTCGGTCGAGCAGATGCGCGCCGTGGCCGACCTCGGCTTCTCCCTGGCCCAGGGGTGGTACGGCGGACGCCCGCGCCCGGCCGAGGAGACCGGGGCCCTGCTCGCGCAGCGCGGGACGCGCCGACCGGCGCCTGCCGGGGAGGTCGCCGGGACGGGCGCGGCCGCCGGGGTCCCGGGCGGACTGCGCTAGGGACCGC
>NZ_JABEMA010000159.1 GCF_013004605.1 Pseudokineococcus marinus | reverse complement strand
CGGGTGACGTCTCCGCGGCGCACGCCGCGGCGCTCGACGCCCTCGTCACCGCCTGGCGCGGCCAGGGACCCGTCCGGCTGCCCGGCGCGGTCGAGGGGCGCCGCGCCTGTGGCAGGCTGCTCCTGGCGCCAGCCCCCCGCTGAGGCCCGCGGCACGAGGAGTCCCCCCGAAGGGGTCCCACCGGCCCGCGACCCGCACCACCGCAGCCCCGCGCCGGCCCCGGCGGGAGCGCCGGAAGGAGCACCACCCGCGTGGACGCCGCCGACATGGGAGCGGACCTCGAGAAGGTCCTCATCAGCGCCGACGAGATCCGCGACAAGCTCGCCGAGCTGGCCGCGCGCGTGGACGAGGACTACGCGGGCAAGGACGTGCTCCTGCTCGGCGTGCTCAAGGGCGCGGCGCTCGTCATGTCCGACTTCGTGCGGGCGCTGCACGTCCCGGCGCAGATGGACTGGATGGCCATCTCGAGCTACGGGTCGGGCACCAAGTCCTCCGGCGTCGTGCGCATCGTCAAGGACCTCGACACCGACATCACGGGTCGGCACGTGCTCATCGTCGAGGACATCATCGACTCGGGCCTGACCCTGTCCTGGCTCGTGGCCAACCTCAGCAGCCGCGGCGCCGCGTCGGTCGAGATCCTCACGCTGCTGCGCAAGCCCGAGGCCGCCAAGGTGCACGTGGACGTGCGCTACACGGGCTTCGAGATCCCCAACGAGTTCGTCGTGGGCTACGGCCTCGACTTCGCCGAGCGCTACCGCGGGCTGCCCTTCGTGGGCACGCTCGCGCCGCACGTCTACCGCAGCTGAGGCGCGACCCGCCCGGGCCCTGAGGCCCCGCCCGGGCCGGTGCCGCGACCGCCCCGCCCCGAGGGAGCGCCCCGTGACGACCACCGCCCCCGCGCCCGCCGCCCCCGCGGGCCCGTCGCCGCGCGACGTCGAAGCGGCTCTGCGCCGCGCCGGGCTCACCGACGTCGACGCCTCGTCGCGCCGCCGCGCGGAGTACTCCACCGACGCCTCGCTGTACCGCGTGGTGCCCCAGGTCGTGGCCTTCCCGCGCTCGGCGGACGAGGTGGCGGCCGCCGTCGAGGTCGCCCGCGAGACGGGGGTGCCCGTCGTCGCCCGGGGCGGGGGGACGTCGATCGCGGGCAACGCCGTCAGCACCGGCGTCGTGCTCGACACCTCCCGGCACCTCGACCGGCTGCTCGAGGTGGACCCGGAAGCGCGCACCGCGGTGGTCGAGCCGGGCCTCGTCCTCGGCGACCTGCAGCGCCGGCTGGCCCCGCACGGGCTGCGCTTCGGCCCCGACCCGTCCTCGGGCAGCCGCGCGGCGATCGGCGGCATGATCGGCAACAACGCCTGCGGGTCGCGCGCCCTCGGCTACGGCCGCACCGACGCCAACGTCCTCGGCGTGCACGCCGTCACGGGCACGGGGGAGCGGCTCGTCCTGCGCAGCCGCGGCGGCGAGGCGCCCGACCGCCCGCAGACCACGCCGGCGCTCTCGACGCCCGACACCTCGCCCGTCCTCGCGCAGCTGCGCGACGTCGTGGCCGGGGACCTCGGGACCATCCGCACCGAGCTGGGCCGCTTCGGCCGCCAGGTCTCGGGGTACGCGCTGGAGCACCTGCTGCCGGAGAAGGGCTTCGACGCCGCCCGCCTGCTCGTCGGCAGCGAGGGCACCCTCGCGCTGCTCACCCGGGCGGAGCTGCGGCTCGTGCGCTCCCCGGAGCGCACCGTGCTCGTCGTCCTCGGCTACCGCGACATGGTCGAGGCCGCCGAGGCGGTCCCCGCGATCCTGCGGCACGGCCCGGTGGCCTGCGAGGGCCTCGACGCGCGGCTCGTGGACGCCGTCGAGCAGCGCCTGCGCTCGCCCGTCCCGCAGCTGCCCGCGGGTGGCGGCTGGCTGCTCGTGGAGCTCGGCACCGACGAGCGCGGGGCGACGCCGGACGGGCTCGCCGACCTCGCCGCCCGGGCCCGCGCGGTCGTCGCGGACGCCGGGACGGGCGCGACCCGCCTCGTCGAGGACCCGGTGGAGGCGCGCACGCTGTGGCGCATCCGCGAGGACGGCGCCGGCCTGGCCACCCGGGCCCCCTCGGGCCGGCCCGGGCACGCCGGGTGGGAGGACACCGCCGTCCCGCCGGAGCGCCTGGCCGCCTACCTGCGGGACTTCGACGCGCTCATGGACACCTACGGCCTCACCGCCATCCCCTACGGGCACTTCGGCGACGGCTGCCTGCACGTGCGGATCGACTACCCCCTGGAGCAGCCGGGCCGCGAGGGCGTCTACCGGGAGTTCGTCGAGGCCGCGGCGGCGCTCGTCGCCTCGCACGGCGGCTCGATGTCGGGCGAGCACGGGGACGGCCGCGCCCGCAGCGAGCTGCTGCACCACATGTACTCCCCGCGCGTCCTCGACCTCTTCGCTCAGGTCAAGGACGTCTTCGACCCCCTCGACGTGCTCAACCCCGGCGTCCTCGTGCGCCCCCGCTCGCTCGACGCCGACCTGCGGCCGCAGCCGTGGCCCGCGCCGGAGCGGACGGGCCAGGGGCGCGCCACCTCCCGGGGGAGGGGTCTGCCCGTGCCGGTCGGGCGCCCCGACGCGTCCGACAGCCCCGGGGAGGGCGGCCGGCCCGCCGGTCGCGGCCCGGGCCCGACGCCGCTGGCCTTCGGCTACCGCGCGGACGGCGGCAGCTTCGCCGCGGCCGTGCACCGCTGCGTGGGCGTCGGCAAGTGCCGCGCCGACATGACGGGCTCCGGCGGCGTCATGTGCCCGTCGTACCTGGCGACGAAGGACGAGAAGGACTCCACCCGGGGGCGCTCGCGGGTCCTGCAGGAGATGGTGGCGGGCTCCCTCGGCGCCGCGACGACCGTCGACCGCGGCTGGCGCTCGCCGGAGGTCCACGAGGCGCTCGACCTGTGCCTGTCGTGCAAGGGCTGCCTGTCGGACTGCCCCACGGGCGTCGACATGGCGACCTACAAGGCCGAGGCGACCCACCAGGCGTACAAGGGCCGGCTGCGGCCGATGAACCACTACGTCCTCGGCTGGCTGCCGTACCTGTCGCGCGTCGCGAGCCTCGTGCCGCGCCTGGCGAACGGCTCGCTGTCCTTCGCCCCGCTGGCCCGCCTCCTCAAGCGGGTCGGCGGCATCGACCAGCGCCGCGCGCTGCCCCGCTTTGCCCGTCGGCGCTTCAGCGCGTCGGCGCCGGCGGTGCTCGCCGGCGCCCGACGGGACGCCGACCGCCGCGCCGACGAGGGCGCCCGCCCCGGGGCGGGCGGGCAGAGGGTCGTCCTGTGGGCCGACAGCTTCACCGAGCACTTCTCGCCCGAGGTCGGCCACGCCGCCGTCCGGGTCCTCGAGCACGCCGGCTTCGACGTCGAGCTCGCGCCGCGGGACGTCTGCTGCGGGCTCACGCTCGTCTCCACCGGCCAGCTCGACCTCGCGCGGCGCCAGCTGCGCCGGACGGTGCGGCGCCTCGCCGCCGTGACGGCGGGCGGGCCGGGCGAGCCGCCGGTGCCGCTCGTCGTCCTCGAGCCCTCGTGCCTCGCGGTGCTCCGGCACGACGCGTCGGCGCTGCTCTCGGGCGACGCAGGTGGTGAGGGAGGGGTCCCCCAGGGGCTCGTCACCGACCTCGCCGCGCGCTCGCGGACCCTGGCGGAGGTGCTCGCCGCCTACGCCTCCGACGTCCGCTGGCCGCACCTGTCCGGGCTCGAGGCCGTCGCGCAGCCGCACTGCCACCAGCACGCCGTCCTCGGCTTCGAGGCCGACCTCGACCTGCTGCAGGGCAACGGCGTCGCGGTCACGGCGCTGGGCGGGTGCTGCGGGCTCGCCGGCAACTTCGGCGTGGAGGAGGGGCACTACGACGTCTCCGTCGCCGTGGCGCGCACGGCGCTCCTGCCGGCGGTCGAGGCGGCCCCGCCGGACGCCGTCGTCCTCGCCGACGGCTTCTCCTGCCGCACCCAGCTCGCCGAGCTGGCGGACCGTCGCGGCCTCCACCTCGCCGAGCTCCTGGCCCGCGGGCTGCCGGGCGCGGACGAGGGAGGGGCGGACCACCGGGTCCGCTGACGGCGAACGCCGACGCGGCGCCGGAACAGCGCCCGCGCGCCGCCCGTTCAGCGGGCGGGACGGGGGAGGCGACGGCCGCAGGCCGCCGGGAGCCCCGGTGTACCGTCGATCCACGGCTTCTGCGACCAGGAGGGACGGGGCGCGAGCCCCTCGCACACCGATGAACCTCAAACGACTCGCCCGCGGGCCGATCCTCTGGGTCGTCCTCGCGCTCGCCATCCTGCTGCTCGCGACGCAGCTCCTCAGCCCCGGCGGGGCGACGAAGATCAGCACCTCCGAGGGCCTCGCGCTCATCAGCGGCGGCACGGTCGACAACGCCCAGGTCGTCGACGGGGAGCAGCGGGTGCAGCTGGGCCTGTCCGAGCCCTACGAGCCGGAGGCCGGCGGCACCGAGACGCGGCAGGTCGAGTTCTACTACGTCACCCCGCGCGGCGACGAGGTCGTGCAGGCCCTGAGCGACGCGCAGATCGCCTCCGTCGACGACGAGGTGCCCCAGCCGTCCTTCCTCGGGTCGCTGCTGTCGACGCTGCTGCCGCTCATCCTGCTCGTCGCGATCTTCTGGTTCGTGCTGTCGCGCATGCAGGGCGGCGGCGGGCGCATCGCCCAGTTCGGCAAGTCCAAGGCGAAGATGGTCTCCAAGGAGACCCCCAAGGTCACCTTCGCCGACGTCGCTGGCGCCGACGAGGCGGTCGAGGAGCTGCAGGAGATCAAGGACTTCCTCGCCGACCCGACCCGCTTCCAGGAGGTCGGCGCGAAGATCCCCAAGGGCGTCCTGCTCTACGGCTCGCCCGGCACCGGCAAGACGCTGCTCGCGCGCGCCGTCGCGGGCGAGGCGGGCGTCCCCTTCTTCTCCATCTCCGGCTCGGACTTCGTCGAGATGTTCGTCGGCGTCGGCGCCAGCCGCGTCCGCGACCTCTTCGAGCAGGCCAAGAACAACTCCCCGGCCATCATCTTCGTCGACGAGATCGACGCCGTCGGCCGCCACCGCGGCGCCGGCATGGGCGGCGGCCACGACGAGCGCGAGCAGACGCTCAACCAGCTGCTCGTCGAGATGGACGGCTTCGACGTCAAGACCAACGTCATCCTCATCGCGGCCACCAACCGCCCCGACATCCTCGACCCCGCCCTGCTGCGCCCCGGCCGCTTCGACCGGCAGATCGCCGTCGAGCCGCCGGACATGAAGGGCCGCGAGCGGATCCTCCAGGTCCACGGCAAGGGCAAGCCGCTCGCGCCCGACGTCGACCTCCTCGCCGTCGCCCGCCGCACCCCCGGCTTCAGCGGCGCCGACCTCGCGAACGTCCTCAACGAGGCCGCGCTGCTCACCGCGCGCACCCACGCCAAGGTCATCGACAGCGCCGCGCTCGACGAGGCGATCGACCGCGTCATCGCGGGCCCGCAGAAGCGGACCCGGCTGATGAACGACAGCGAGAAGAAGATCACCGCCTACCACGAGGGCGGGCACGCCCTCGTGGCCGCCGCCATGCGGCACACCGACCCGGTGACGAAGGTGACGATCCTCCCGCGCGGCCGGGCGCTGGGCTACACGATGGTCATGCCGAGCGAGGACAAGTACTCGACGACGCGCAACGAGCTGCTCGACCAGCTGGCCTACGCCCTGGGCGGTCGCGTCGCCGAGGAGATGGTCTTCCACGACCCGACGACGGGCGCGAGCAACGACATCGAGAAGGCCACCGGCATGGCCCGCAAGATGGTCACCGAGTACGGCATGAGCGAGCGCGTGGGCGCCATCAAGCTCGGCTCCGGCGCCGGCGAGCCCTTCATGGGCCGCGACATGGGCCACGACCGCGGCTACGGCGAGGGCCTGGCCTCGGTCGTCGACGACGAGGTCCGGCGGCTCGTCGAGGCGGCCCACGACGAGGCGTGGGAGGTCATCGTCGAGCACCGCCCGGTGCTCGACGAGCTCGTCCGCCGCCTGCTCGAGAAGGAGACCCTCGACCGCGAGGAGCTGGCCGAGGTCTTCGCCCCCGTGCAGAAGCGGCCGCTGCGGCCGGTGTGGCTCTCCAGCGAGCGCCGCGCCGTCTCCGACCAGCCGCCGATCCTCACCCCGGCCGAGCGGCGCCGCCTCAACGGGTCGGCCAACGGCTCGTTCAACGGCAACGGCCGGAGCGGGAGCAACGGCCACGGCGCGCCGGCGCCGCAGGACCAGGCCGCGGGGGCCCGCCCCGAGCACCCGGCGCAGGGCGTCGGCGAGGTGCCCGAGGGCGGTCAGGTCGACCCCGGGGCGCAGGGCTGAGCGTCGGCGACCGCGGCGAGGGGCCCGGGGCGAGCGGGTCCCGCATCGGCCGCCTCGAGACGGAGGCGCTGACGGCGCCGTCGCCGCGGCCCTTCGACGCCGCGCGGGCCGAGGCGGCCGTGCGCGAGCTCCTCGCCGCGGTGGGGGAGGACCCGGAGCGGGACGGACTGCGCGACACGCCCGCACGGGTGGCGCGGATGTACGCCGAGGTGCTCGGCGGCCTCCACGAGGACGCCGCCGACGTCCTCTCGACGTCCTTCGACCTGGGGCACGACGAGCTCGTCCTCGTGCGCGACATCGAGGTCCACTCGCTCTGCGAGCACCACCTCGTGCCCTTCCACGGCGTCGCGCACGTCGGCTACGTGCCGGCGGCGGACGGCCGCATCACCGGCCTGTCCAAGCTGGCGCGGCTCGTCGACGTCTTCGCGCGCCGCCCCCAGGTGCAGGAGCGGCTGACGACGCAGGTGGCCGACGCGCTCGTGGCCCACCTGCAGCCGCGCGGCGTCATCGTCGTCGTCGAGTGCGAGCACCTGTGCATGTCGATGCGCGGCGTCCGCAAGGCAGGGGCGCGCACCATCACCTCGGCGATGCGCGGCCAGCTGCGCGACCCGGCGACGCGCGCCGAGGCCCTCTCGCTCATCCACGGCCGGTGACCGCCGTGAGCGGGCCCGCCCCCGTGCCGCCGGCTCCCGGCGCCGTCCGGGCCGCCGCCGTCCGCGCGACCGACGTCCCGCTCG
>NZ_JABEMA010000158.1 GCF_013004605.1 Pseudokineococcus marinus | reverse complement strand
CGCAGCTCGACGTGACGCCACCGCGGGCCCTGGCGCCCGCGCGCCCGGCGGGCGCCGCCGTCGTCGTCGCGGGCGACGGGCTCACCGCCCGGGTCGGCGACGCCGTCCTCGACCTGCGCACCGGGCGGCTGGTGGCCGTGGGCGACCTGCGCGTCGACGGGCCGCAGCTCGAGCTGTTCCGCGCCCCCACGGACAACGACCGCGGGCGCACCCCCCACGGCTACGAGGACGTCTCCCCCGCCGAGAGCGCCGGCGAGGGCACGGACCACCCGTCGTCCGCCGAGCGCTGGGCCGCGCTGGGGCTGCACCTGCTGCATCACCGCGTGCGGTCCGTCGACGTCGGCGAGCGCGAGGTCGTCGTCCGCTCGCGCGCGGGGCTGCCGAGCACGGACCTCGGCGTCGACGTCACCTACCGCTGGTCGGCGAGCGCGGACGGCGCGGCCGAGCTGGCCGTCGAGGTCTCGCCCACGGGCCCGTGGACGGGCACGTGGCCCCGGGTCGGCGTGCGCCTCGACCTGCCCGCCTCGGTCGGGACGGCGACGTGGTTCGGCACCGGGCCGGAGGAGTCGTACGCGGACTCGGCCCGCGCGGCGGTCGTGGGGGCCTTCACCCGCCCGGTCGACGACCTCGTCGTCGCCTACAGCCGGCCCCAGGAGAGCGGCCACCGCCCCGACCTGCGGTGGGCGCAGCTGACGGGCGCCGAGGGCGGCCTGCACGTGGCCTCGCTCGCCGACCGCCCGGGCGAGGCCCGGGTCGGCTTCACCGCCCGGCGCTGGACGCCGCAGGAGCTGGCGGCGGCCGCGCACGACCACGAGCTCCCCGCCTCGGACCGCGTGGTGCTGCACCTCGACGCCGCGCAGCACGGGCTCGGCTCGCGGGCCTGCGGGCTCGACGTCCTGCCGCAGCACCAGCTGCGGCCCTCGGCGCGGGCCTTCCGCGTGGCGCTGCGGGCGGTGCCCCGGGGCTGACGCGGGCGGGCCCCGCCCGTCGACCCCGGCCCGCCGATCCCCGAGCCCGTCGACATCCGCACAGCGACCTGCACGACGGCGCCCCGAGAGGTGGCGCACGCCCCTGACCTGCGGTGACGCAGGGTGGACGCGCGTCCCGCAGGTCGCTGTGCGGCGCCGACGGCGCACCGCCTCGCCGGGGGTCGGCGGGTGCGGCACGGTGAGGGCGTGAGCACCGTGGAGATCGCCCTCACCACCCCCGACCTCGAGCGCCTGGCCGCCTTCTACGCGGGCGTCCTCGGCGCCGACCCCGTCGGGCGCACGCCCGAGGACGGCCCGGCGGTGGCCGTCACCTTCGACCTCGACGGCGTCGCGCTGAGCCTCGTCGCCGAGGACGGCGCCGAGCCCGGGGCGGGGCGGACGGTGCTGACGCTCGGGGTCCGCGACGTCGCCGCGGCCGTCGGCCGGGCGGTCGACCTCGGCGGTGCGGTGCTCGCCGAGCCGCAGGACGTCTCGTGGGGCCAGCGCGTGGCCTCGGTCCAGGACCCGGACGGCGCCGCCCTCACGCTGGCCCAGGACCTCTGAGCCCCGCCCCCGGCGGACAGCCGCGTCAGCGGTCGCAGTCGAGGTCGTCGAGGTCGACCGCCGCGGCGAGGGCCGCGTAGCCGGCGTCCCCCGGGTGCAGGCCGTCGCCGCTGTCGTGCTCCGGCAGCAGCCGGTCGGGGTCCGCGGGGTCGCGCAGGGCGGCGTCCGCGTCGAGCACGGCGTCGGCCACGCCGCTGCCGCGGACCCAGTCGTTGACGGTGCGACGCCCCTCGGCGAAGGCCGGGCCGGCCTGCGCGAACGGCGGCACCGTGGCCGCGACGACGCACACCCCGGCGGCGTGGGCGCGCTCGACCGCGCGCTCGAGGCCCGCGACGACGTCGTCGGCCGCCGCCCCGCGCAGGAGGTCGTTGGTGCCGGCGAGGAGGACCACCGTCTCGAGGCCGGGCAGGCCGAGCACGTCGCGGTCGAGGCGGGCGAGCACGCCGGCGCCGGCGCCGGGCACGAGCAGCTGGTCGCCGGAGACGCCGAGGTTCGCCACGCCGGTGCCCGCGCGGCCGGGGTCGGCGAGCAGGCGCCGGGCCAGGGCGTCGGGGTAGCGGCGGTCCTCGCCGGGCGTGGACCCGTCGCCGTCGGTGAGGGAGTCGCCGAGCGCCACGACCGTGGAGCCGTCGCGCACCCCGGTGACGAGGACGGCGTCGACGACGGACCAGCTCGTCACCGCCGTCGGGAAGGCGGCGGAGCCCTCGTCGAGGGTGCTGTCCCCGGGGTCGGAGAGGTAGGAGGTCGCCGTCGCGAGCACGTGCCCCGAGACGGTGCCGGGGTCGCCGTCGACGTGCACGCTGACGGCGAGCTCGAGCTGCGGCGCCCACGGGCCCGGCACGGGGTCGCTGAGCACCTCCTCGCCCGGGCCGACGACGACGTCGCGCGCGCCGGCGACGGTGAGCGGGCGCACCGAGCCCGGCTCCAGGGCGCCGCCGCCGGCGTGGAGGCCCATCGACGCCCGCAGCACCACGGGGCGCTCGCCGAGCAGGTTGGACAGGGACACCTGGAGCGCCTCCCCGCCGGCGCTGGTGCGGACGACGTCGCGCACCGTGCGGCCGTCGAGGTCCGCCCGCACGGGCTGCAGCCCGGTGGCCCAGGTGACCACCGCGCCCGGGGCCGGTCCTCCCGACGACCACGACGGGCCGGGGGACGACGGGCTCGACGGGCCGGGCGACGACGGGCTCGACGGGCCGGGCGACGACGGGCTCGAGGGGCCGGGCGACGACGGGCTCGAGGGGCTGGGCGACGACGGTCCGGGGACGCTCGGGCGGGTTCCGTCCGCGTCGGGCGCCGGGTCGCCGCCGGAGCACCCGGCCAGCACCGCGGCGGCCACAAGGAGGACGGCAAGGAGGACGACGGCCGCCCGGGCGGCGGGCGCGCTCGACCTCACGCGAGACCTCCGACGGGTGGGCGGCGACGGACGAGCGGTGACGGGCGACGAGCGGACCGCCGCCCGTCAGCGGTCCGGCCCACCGTAGGGGCGACCGTCGCCCCGGTCACCCGTCAGCGGTCACCCGTCACCGACCGCCCCGGCCCCCGGGTGCGCAGGACTCCCGGGCGATCAGCCCGCCGCGGGAGCGGAGACCCACACGGCCGTGCTGGCGGGCAGGCTCACCCAGCCGGCGCCGGCGGTGACCGAGCCCTCCGAGGCGAGGAGGACCTCGCCGTCGCACGGGACGGCGACGGCCTCGTGGCCCATGTTGACCCAGCAGGAGACGCGTCCGGTGGTGTCGTCGCCGCGGTGGACGACGAGGACGTCGCCCCGCCGCTCGAGGGAGGCCGGGCCGCGGCCGAGCGCGCGCAGCTCGCGGCGCAGGACGAGGGCGGTGCGGTAGAGCTGCAGCGTCGACGCCGGGTCGGCCCCCTGCCGCTCGACGGACAGCTCGCCCCAGCCGGCCGGCTGGGGCAGCCACGGCTCCACGGAGGAGCCCTCGACGGAGAAGCCCGCCGCGGGGCCGGTCGTCCACGGCAGGGGGATGCGGCACCCGTCGCGACCGGCGCGCAGGCCGCCCGAGCGGAAGAAGATCGGGTCCTGCTTGGCCTCGTCCGGGACGACGACCTGCGGCAGGCCGAGCTCCTCGCCGGCGTAGAGGTACGGCGAGCCGGGCAGCGCGAGCACGAGCATCGCGGCCGAGCGGGCCCGGGAGAGGCCGTGCGCGCCGCCGCCGAAGCGGGTGACCTGGCGGTCCTTGTCGTGGTTGCCGAGCACCCAGGACACGGGCGCGCCGACGCGCTCGAACGCCGTCAGCGCCGAGCAGACGCCCTCGGCGAAGGCGGCGGCGTCCCACGGCGACTTGAGCAGCCGGAAGGCGAAGGACTGGTGCATCTCGTCGGGCCGGACGTAGGCGGCGACCCGGTCGAGGTCGGCCAGGCACACCTCCCCGACGAGCATCCGCTGCCCCGGGTACGCGTCCACGAGCGCCCTCCAGCGCCGCCAGACGGCGTGGACCTCCGGCTGGTCCCAGGTGTGGCGCTGCTCGTCGCCGTGCCCGAAGAGCGTCGGCGAGTAGGTGCCCGGGTTGTCGCGCAGGCCGGCGTCCTTGAAGAGGCCGTAGGCGACGTCGACGCGGAAGCCGTCGACGCCCAGGTCGAGCCAGAAGCGGAGGGTCTCCTCGAAGTCCTCAGCGACCGACGGCTCGCGCCAGTCGAGGTCGGGCTGCTCCGGGGAGAAGAGGTGGAGGTACCAGCGGCCGTCCGGCGTGCGCGACCACGCGCTGCCGCCGAAGAGGCTGCGCCAGTTGTTCGGCGGCTCCTCCGACGGCGGCGCGAAGACGTACTTGCGGGCGTGCGGGCCGTCCGGGTCGGCGAGCGCCGACCGGAACCACGGGTGCTGGTCGGAGGTGTGGTTGGGGACGACGTCGAGCAGCACGCGCAGGCCCAGGGCGTGCGCGTCCTCGACGAGCAGGCGCACGTCCTCGACGTCGCCGAGCTCGAGGTCGACGGAGCGGTAGTCGCAGACGTCGTAGCCGCCGTCGGCCCCGCCGGAGGGGTAGTGCGGGGTGATCCACAGCGCGTCGACCCCCAGCCAGGCGAGGTGCGGCAGCCGCGACCGCAGGCCGGCGAGGTCGCCCACGCCGTCGCCGTCGCCGTCGGCGAAGGAGCGCAGGTAGACCTGGTAGACGACGGCGTCGCGCCACCAGGCGTCCTGGGTCGCCGACGCCTCGTCGGCGCGGGGGCTCGAGGCCGGGGCGGCGCTGCAGCTCTGGCGCTGCTGCGGCAGGCGTCGCGTGGCGTTCGCGGGGGCGGCGGTCTGGGCCATGCGGGTGTATCGGCGGGCGGGTCGCCCTCCTGGACCCCTGTCCTGGACGGGACCGTCCTCACCGCGCCCGTCCTCACCGGAACCGTCCTCACCGCGCCCGTCTTCATGGGGACCGCCCGCACCCCGACCGGCGGGGGCGCTCACCGCCGCGTCCCGGCGGAGTCCCTGAGGACGTCGCCGACCGCGTCGAGGTGCTCGCGCGTGCGGTCGTCGGGGGCCTGCGGGCGCGGCCGGGCCGGCGCGGTCGTGGGCAACGAGGCTCCAGGAGGGGTGTCGGGAGGTGGTGGAGACTCCCCGTCGACCCTCCGTGTCGCTTCAACTACATCACGGGTGGCGCCGGGAGGGAACCCCGGACGGGGCAGCGCGGTCGCGCCCGTCACCCGGCGTCCTCGGGCCCGCGACGGGAGCCGCCGGCGCCACCTCCGGGACGAGCCCCGGCGGTCGGACGAGCACCTCGTCCGCCGGGGCGGGACGGCCGTGGAGGTAGCCCTGCGTCTCGTCGCAGCCCAGGGCGAGGAGCCGCGCGAGGACGTCCTCGTCCTCGACGCCCTCGGCGACGACCCGCACGCCGAGCCGGTGCGCCAGCTCGACGGTGCCCGCGACGATGGCGCTGGTGCGCTCGTCGGCGACGCGGGCGGCGAAGACCCGGTCCAGCTTGAGCTCGGTGACGGGCAGGTCCTGCAGGTAGGCCAGGGAGGAGTAGCCCGTGCCGTAGTCGTCGATGCTCACGCCCGCACCGAGCGCGACGAGCCGGCGGGCCGCCGCCACGGCGGCGTCCGGGTCGGCCATGAGCGTCGTCTCGGGGACCTCGAGGACGAGGGCGGAGGGCGGCGTCCCGGTGCTCGCCAGGAGCTCGGCGACGGCGCCGGGCAGCGACGGGTCCGACAGGCAGCTCGTCGAGAGGTTGACGGACGTCCGGAGCGCGCGGCCCTCCCGCCGCCAGACGGCGGCCTCCTCGAGCGCGCGCCGCAGCACGTGGCGGGTGACCGCGCTCATGAGCCCGTGCCGCTCCGCGAGCGGCAGGAACGCGTCCGGCGGCACGAGGCCGCGACGCGGGTGGCTCCAGCGCACGAGCGCCTCGGTGCCGACGACGCGGCCCGCGGCGTCGAGCTGCACCTGGTGGTGGACGACGAGCCGCCCGACGCCGGCGTCCCCGTCGCCGGCCCGCCGGCCCCCGCCGCCCGCGCCCAGCAGCGTCCGCAACTCCTCGAGGAGCAGCGCGGCGTCCTGCGCCGCCCGGTCCAGCTCGCGGTCGTAGCGGCTGACGCCCCCGCCGGCGGCCTTCGCCGTGTACATCGCGACGTCGGCCCGCCGCAGGAGCTCCTCCCCCGTGAGGTCGCTGCCGCCGTCCGCGCAGGCGAGGCCGACGCTGCCGCCCACGACGAGGCGGCGGTCCGCGAGGAGGACGGGCCGCTCCAGGGCCCGGCCCACGGCCGCGGCCACGGCGGGGGCCGTCCCGGCGGAGCGGGGGCCCAGCACGACGGCGAACTCGTCGCCGCCCGGGCGCGCCAGGTAGGCGTCGGCCGGCAGGACGCCGTGGAGGCGGACGGCGACCTCCTGCAGCAGGAGGTCGCCCGTCGCGTGGCCGTGGAGGTCGTTGACCTCCTTGAAGCGGTCGAGGTCGAGCAGCAGCAGCGCCCTCCCCCGCCACGCGTCCGACGCGCCGAGGCGGTGGGCCAGGCCGCGGCGGTTGCCCGCGCCGGTCAGGTCGTCGGTCAGCGCCTCCTGGCGCCGGACGGCGAGCTGGCTGAGGTCGCGGACGAGGTGGGCGGCGCGGGCGGCGACGCCGAGCACCGCCAGGACGCCGTAGGCGACGGGCAGGAGGGCCTCGACCGTGACGGGGCCGCGGGAGACGACGAGGAGGGCGAGCGCGAAGAGCAGGACGAAGACGGCGCCGCCCGTGGACGCCGACGTCGTGGCGGCCGCGGCGCGTGGGGCTCGCCCATCGTCGTGATGCTCACGAGCGCGACCACGACGACGAGCACGACGCCGGCCGCGCGGGACGTCGCCGTCCCCGCCGCGGGGTCGACGAGGCGGGCCGCGAGCGCCACCGCGAACCCGCCCGTCGCGGTCGTCAGCGCCCAGATGCGGACGTCCGCGAGCAGGCCGGCCAACGAGGCCACGGTGGGCAGCGTCCCGAGCAGCACGAGCACGGCGCCGAGCTGCAGCAGCCACGCCTGGGTCGTGACGAGGGAGCCGGGGAGCTCGACGCCCGTCCACCGCAGGAGCAGCGTGCCGAGCGCGGCGACGCACAGGACGGCGCCCACCCCGTTGAGCCAGTCCCCGGGGCCGGTCGCGGGCCCGCGGAACCGGTTCCAGTGCAGCGTCCCCTGGTAGAGGAGCAGCGCGGCCGCGAGCCCGCCCGCGTCGGCGGCGGGCAGCGCCGCCGCGCCGAGCGCCGCTGCGACGTC
>NZ_JABEMA010000157.1 GCF_013004605.1 Pseudokineococcus marinus | reverse complement strand
GCCGGCCCGACGTCCTCGAGGAGACCGCCGCGGCGATCGGCCCCGCCGCGTCCGCGCTCCCCGTCGACGTCCGCGACGCCGACGCCGTGGCCGGCGCGCGAGCCGAGGTGCTCGAGCGGCACGGCCGCCTCGACGGGCTCGTCCTCGCCGCGGGCGCCAACACGCCGCGCCGCCGCTGGGCCGACCAGGACATCGCGACGTTCCACGACGTCGTCGCGACGAACCTCGGCGCCGTCGCCACCGTCCTCGACGCCGCGCTGCCCGACCTGCGCCGCAGCGCCGGCGTCGTCGTCGTGGTCTCGTCGGTGGCCGGCTGGGCGCACCGCGACAGCGCCGGGGTCGCCTACTCGGCGAGCAAGACGGCGGTCGGGTCCCTCGTGCGCAGCCTGAACGCCGAGGAGGCGCGCCACGGCGTCCGCGCGTGCCACCTGTGCCCCGGCGACGTCGCCACCGACTTCCTCGACCTGCGCCCCGAGGTCCCCGACGCCGCCGCGCGGGCGCGGATGCTCACGCCCGACGACGTCGCCGCGGCGATCCAGCACGTCCTCGACGCCCCGCCGCACGTGCGCGTCGACGAGCTCGTCATCACGCCGGCGGGCTAGGCCGCCAGCCCGGCACCCACGGTCGCGAGCACGCGGGCGAGCGCGGTCTCGCGCTCGGCCGCCCCGAGCCCGGCGAGCGGCCCGATGAGCAGGACGGCCAACCCGTGCACCGCCGCCCACGCTGTCGTGTCCGCACCATGGCGCCCGCGGGGCCCGAGGCCGCCGGCGGCGTCCAGCTCGGCGAGCCGCTCCTGGAGCATCCACCACGGGTCGGGGCCTCCGACGCAGCCGGGCGGCCCGTCCTTCGCCGCCCCGGGCGGGGCGCCGAAGGCGACGCCGAAGAGCCCCGGCTCCGCCACCGCCCACTCGACGTACCCCCGGCCCACGGCCGCGAGCCGGGCCCGGGCGAGGGCCGGCGCCTCGTCGGCCGGGGGCACCGCCGCGAGCCGCTCGGCCATCGCGGCGCCCATCGCCCCGCGGGCGTGCTCGGCGACCGTCGCGAGGAGGTCGGCGCGGCCGGCGAAGTGCCGGTAGGCGGCGTTCGGGCTGACGCCGACCTCGCGCGCCACCTCCCGCAGGGCCAGCCCCTCCGGCCCGCTCGCGCGGACGGCCGCCGTCGCGGCGTCGACCAGCGCGTTGCGCAGGTCGCCGTGGTGGTACGTCGCGCGCTCCAGGACCTGCTCCCTCCGCCAGCGCGCCCGTAGGTGTGGACGCCGTCCACATCCTGCCCTATGTTGACGCCGTCCACACTGGTGCCGGACCCCCGGCCGCTCGAGGAGATCGCCATGGCCAGCACGCAGGTCCACGCCGGACGACGCACCGCCGACCTGGACGGGCGGGACGTCGTCGTCTTCGTCATCGGCATGCGCTTCAACCGGCTGCGCGACGTCCGGGCCTGGCTGCCCGTCTTCGGCGCCATGCCGAGGATGCTGCGCGAGCTGGCGCAGCAGCCCGAGCGCGGGCTCCTCCACGCACGGACGTACTGGTCGGGGCGCACCCTCATGGTCCTGCAGTACTGGCGCTCGTGGGAGCTGCTGCAGCAGTACGCGTCCGCCTCCGACGCCGAGCACCTGCCGGCCTGGCGCGCCTTCAACCAGCGGGCGCGGCGCGGCGGCGCGGCGGTCGGCATCTTCCACGAGACCTACCTCGTGGGACCCGGCCGCGCGGAGTCCGTTTACGTGCAGATGCCCGAGCACGGCCTCGCGGCGGCGACCCGCTCGGTGCCCGTGGCGCCGCGCGGCGAGCGGGCCGCCGACCGGATGCGGGGCTGACCGGGTGCGGGGTCGGTCGACGGACGAGCCGCCGCCAGCACCTCCCCCGCCGGGGAGTCCGGGCGCCGTCCCCGTCGGCCCGACGAGCCGTGTCCGGTATCGCCGCTGTGGTGCTTGTGGTGCCTTTCGCCCGGGCCTAGCGTCGCGGCGTCGAGCCGACGGACACGCTGCCGGCGCTCAGGACGAGAGGCCGCCCCCATGCCCTTCCCCCGCTGGACCGCCCCCTGGACCTCCCGCCGCAGCGGCTCGCTCGTCGCCGGCGTCGCGACCGTGGCCGCCGCTGTCGTCGCAGCCTCGACCGTCGCGGCCGCGCCACCTCCCGGCACCGCCGCGCCCGAGCGCCCGCGCGGCGCGGACTGCTACGCCGAGGGCGGCCCCCTGACCGTCGAGGAGCAGCGCCTCGGGCTGCCGCTGCCCGGCGAGGACACCGAGGCGGCCTCGCGCCGGTTCATCGAGGCCGCGGGCTTCGACCGCCTCGTCGACCGCTTCCAGCGCCGGCTGTGCCTCACGCGACGTCTCGACATCGCGACCGGGATCGTCGACCAGTACGGCGCCGACCTGTGGCAGACGGCCGTCGACCGCGCCCAGGGGCGCACGCAGATCGGCACCATCGACCGCTACGACGACCGGCCCCTCTACTGGGCGCGCACGACGATGGCGCGGGCGCTGCGCGAGTGGCAGCCGCCCTTCGAGCTGAGCAGCCTGCAGCGGCAGGCGCTCATCCGCGGGCTGTCCTACTCCTCGCGCGGCATCGACTCCGTGTCGTTCCCCTCGTCGACGGCAGGAGGCGAGGACGTCACGCGCGTCCTCGTCAGCGGCTTCGACACCTACAGCCTCGACTCGAGCCTGCGGAACTCCAACCCCTCGGGCGCCTCGGCGCTGCAGCTCGACGGCCGCACGGTGGAGACCGACGCGGGCCCCGTCGTCGTCCAGGCCGTCGTGCTGCCGGTGAACTGGAGCGACTTCGACCAGGGCATCGTCGAGGACGCCTTCGGCCCCTGGCTCGTCGGCGGGACGCCGGACGGCGGCCCGGAGGACCCGGCGGGCCCGCCGCCGGACCAGCGCGCCGACATGATCATGACCATCAGCCAGACCGGGCGCGGCCGGATGGACGTCGAGCAGTGGGCCGGCGGCTTCCGCGGCGGCTTCCCCGACAACAACCGCGCCATCCAGTACGGGCCCATCTCGGCCGCCGCGCTGTGGCCCCAGCCGCAGCCGTCGCCGCAGTGGATCGAGACGACCCTGCCGTACCAGGCGATGGTCGACGCCGGTACGGGCCCGTGGCCGGTCGTGCTCCACGACGGCATCACCGAGTGGCCGGCGGGCACCTACCCCGACCCGGGCTCGCTGCGCTCCGCCGCCGACCCCTCGCCCGGCTCGCGCGCCGCGAGCGCGCCCGGCGGCAACTACCTGTCCAACGAGAGCATGTACCGCACGAACCGGCTGCGGCTCGGGGCCGGCCTTGACGAGCTGCCGGGCGGGCACCTGCACATCTCCTCGCTGGTCTACCCGGACGACCTGAACGTGCTGACGAGCCCCGCCTTCGAGGCCGACCGGCAGGCCGTCGTCGACCAGACCGTGGCCCTCGTCGAAGCCGCCGGCGCCGCCGTCGCCGGCAGCGGCTCGTGACCGAGCGCCCCGCCGCGGGCGACCCCGCGACGGCCCCGGACGGCGGGCGCCCGTCGTCGTCGATGCGCGCGAGCACCCGCTCGACGCTGCTCGGCGCCATGTTCCTCATGGCGACGTCGTCGATCGGCCCGGGCTTCATCACGCAGACGACGACCTTCACCGCGCAGCTCGGCGCAGCGTTCGCCTTCGCGATCGTCGTGTCGATCGTGGTGGACATCGCGCTGCAGCTGAACGTCTGGCGCGTCATCGGCGTCTCGGGGCGGCGGGCGCAGGAGCTGGGCAACCTCACCCTGCCGGGGCTCGGCTGGGTCATGGCCGCCTTCGTGCTCGTCGGCGGGCTCGTCTTCAACGTGGGCAACGTCAGCGGCGCCGGGCTCGGCACCGACGCGATGCTCGGGCTCGACCCCCGGGTCGGCGGCGCCATCTCCGCCGCCATCGCCATCGCGATCTTCCTGTCGAAGCGCGCGGGCGTGGCGATGGACCGCATCGTCGTCGCGCTCGGGCTCGTGATGATCGTGCTGACGGTCGGCATCGCGGTGACGTCCTCGCCGCCGGTCGGCGAGGCCCTGCGCAACGTCGTCCTGCCCGAGGAGGTGAGCTTCCTCGCCATCACGACGCTCATCGGCGGCACGATCGGCGGCTACATCACCTTCGCGGGAGCCCACCGCCTCCTCGACTCCGGGGTGTCCGGCCCGGAGCGGGTCGGCGACATCACCCGCAGCTCGGTCACGGGCATCGTCATCACCGGCGTCATGCGGGTCGTGCTCTTCCTCGCCGTGCTCGGCGTCGTCGCGGGCGGGGCCACGCTCGCGGCCGACAACCCGCCGGCGTCCGCCTTCGAGCAGGCGGCGGGCGAGGTGGGGCTGCGCGTCTTCGGCGTCGTCTTCTGGGCCGCCGCGATCACCTCGGTGATCGGCGCGTCGTACACGTCGGTGAGCTTCATCACCTCGCGCACGCGGACCTCGGAGCGGGCGCGCACCCTGCTCGTGGTCGCCTTCATCGTCGTCACGACGACGGCCTTCGTCGTCGTCGGCGCCGCGCCCGCGACCCTGCTCGTCTTCGCCGGCGCCTTCAACGGCCTCCTGCTGCCGCTCGCCATCGGCGTGCTGCTGTGGGTGGCCTGGCGCCGGGCCGACCTCCTGCAGGGCTACCGCTACCCGCGGGGGCTGCTCGTCGTCGGCGCCCTCGCCTGGCTGCTCACGCTGTACCTGGCGGTGCGCTCCTTCAGCGGCGTCGTCGGGCTCTTCACCGGCTGACCCGTGCGCTCCCGGCCCCCGGACGGAAAGGTGCTGCCATGACGACGCTCGACCTCAACTCCGACCTCGGCGAGGGCTTCGGCCGCTGGACCCTCGGCGACGACGACGCCCTGCTCGAGGTCGTCACCAGCGCCAACGTCGCCTGCGGCTTCCACGCGAGCGACGCCTCGATCATGCGGCGCGTGTGCGACGCCGCCGTGCCGCGGGGCGTCGCGATCGGCGCGCAGGTCGGCTACAACGACCTGGCGGGCTTCGGGCGCCGCTTCATCGACGTCGAGCCGCAGGCGCTCACCGACGACGTCGTCTACCAGGTGGGGGCGCTCGACGCCTTCGCCCGCGTCGCCGGCAGCCGGGTGCGCTACGTCAAGCCGCACGGCGCGCTGTACAACGCGATCGTCCACCACGAGGAGCAGGCGGCGGCCGTCGTCGAGGCGGTCGTCGCCTACGACGCCTCCCTCCCCGTGCTCGGACTCCCCGGCTCCGCGTGGCTGCGGCTCGCGGAGGAGGCCGGGCTCACGGTCGTCGAGGAGGCCTTCGCCGACCGCGCGTACACGCCCGAGGGCACGCTCGTGAGCCGGCGCCTGCCCGGGGCGGTCCTCCACGACGCCGACGCCGTGGCCCGGCGGTGCGTCGACATGGCGACGACCGGCCGGATCACCGACGTCGACGGCGGCCCGCTCGCCGTCAGCCCGGCGTCGATCTGCGTGCACGGCGACACCCCCGGCGCCGTCGACCTCGCCCGCCGGGTGCGCGGCGCCCTCGAGGAGGCCGGCGTCGAGCTGGCGCCCTTCGCCGCCGACCCCGGCGGGCCCCGGACGTGAACCCGGACGTGAACCCGGTCGTGAGCCCCGCGGTGGACCGAGCCGTGGCCCCAGCCGTGGGCCCGACGCCGAGGGCCTCGTGAGGGTCCTGCCCTGCGGGACCACGGGGCTGCTCGTCGAGCTCGACGCGCTCGACGACGTCCTCGCGCTCTACGCCGCGCTCGAGGATGACCGGCCCGCCGGGGTGCTCGACCTCGTCCCCGCCGCCCGCACGCTGCTGCTGCACCTCGACCCCGAGACCGGCGACGCCGCCGCGGTCGAGGACGCGGTGCGGGCCGCGCGGCCGACGCGAGGCGTCCGGGGCGACCGAGCGGGAGGCGACGTCGTCGAGGTGCCCGTCGTCTACGACGGCGAGGACCTCGAGGAGATCGGCGAGCTCACCGGCTGGGGCGCCGACGGCGTCGTCGAGCGGCACACCGCGCAGGAGTGGACGGTCGCCTTCTGCGGCTTCGCGCCGGGCTTCGGGTACCTCGTCGCGGACGGCGCCGGGAGCCGCGGCGAGTGGCGGGTCCCGCGCCGGTCGTCGCCGCGCACCCGGGTGCCCGCCGGGTCGGTGGCGCTCGCCGGGGAGTTCACGGGCGTCTACCCGCGGGAGTCGCCCGGCGGGTGGCAGCTCCTCGGGCGCACCGACCTCCCCGTCTTCGACCTCGAGCGCGAGCCGCCCGCCCTGCTCGTGCCCGGTGCGCGCGTCCGCTTCTCGGCCGTCCAGGCGGGCTCGTGACGACGGCGCTGACCGTCCTCGCGCCCGGCCCGCTGACGACGGTGCAGGACGCCGGACGCCCGGGGCTCGCCGCCCTCGGCGTCGGGCGCTCGGGCGCGTGCGACCGCGCGTCGTACGCCCTGGCCAACCGGCTCGTCGGCAACGACGCCGGCGCCGCCGCGCTCGAGGTGACGCTCGGCGGGCTGGCGCTGCGGGCCGAGCGCGACGTCGTCGTCGCCCTCGCCGGGGCGCGCTGCCCGGGGGCGCCGCACGACGCGGTCGTGGCGCTGCGCGCCGGGGAGGAGCTGCGGCTCGGCGCGCCGGAGGCGGGGCTGCGCACCTACGTCGCCGTCCGCGGCGGCGTGGACGTGCCCGCGGTGCTGGGCTCGCGGTCGACCGACGTGCTGTCCGGCCTCGGTCCGGCGGCGCTGCGGGCCGGGGACGTCCTGGCCGCGGGGCCGGCGCCGTCGCGCTTCCCCGACGTCGACGTCGCACCGGTGCCGGAACCCGCGGCCGGCGACGTCGACGTGCGCGTGCTGCCCGGGCCGCGCCGCGACTGGTTCTCGGGCGTCGCCTGGGAGGCCCTCACCAGCGGTGCGTACGCGGTGACGAGCGAGAGCAACCGGGTCGGCGTCCGGCTCGAGGGCGCCGTGCTCGAGCGCGCCCGGGACGGCGAGCTGCCGAGCGAGGGCATGGTCCGCGGCGCGCTGCAGGTGCCGCCGTCCGGGGAGCCCGTGCTCTTCCTCGCCGACCACCCGGTGACCGGCGGCTACCCCGTCATCGGGTGCGTCGTCGACGCCGACGTCGACCGCTGCGCCCAGCTGCGTCCCGGCCAGCGGCTGCTCCTGCGCCCCGCGCGCTGACCCCGCACGTCGCCCCGCCACTCGGCCCGGTCTCGAGCCCGGTCTCGAGCCCGGTATCGGGCCTGGTCCCCCAGGACACTTCGTCGACACACCGCCCTACGAGGGCCCTCCCGTGGGCCACGTCGTCGACACACCGCCCCACGAGGGCCCTCTCGTGGGGCACGTCGTCGACACACCGCCGGGGGCACGGCCGAAGCCGGGGGCGCCGCCGGG
>NZ_JABEMA010000156.1 GCF_013004605.1 Pseudokineococcus marinus | reverse complement strand
CGGGGCGCGAGGCCGTCGCCTCAGGCGGGCGGGCCCGCCGGCCCGCGCCGCGGGGGGCCCTCGTCGCCGCGGCGGCGCAGGTAGCGCTCGAACTCGCGGGCGATGGCCTCGCCGCTCGCCTCGGGCAGCTCGGCCGTGTCCTTGGCCTGCTCGAGCTGCTGGACGTACTCGCCGATCTCCTCGTCCTCGCCGGCGAGCTCGTCGACGCCGCGCTCCCACGCCTCCGCCTCCTCGGCGAGGTCCTCGAGCGGCACGGGGGCGCCGATGACCTCCTCGACGCGGCCCAGCAGCGCCAGGACCGCCTTGGGCGAGGGCGACTGCCCGACGTAGTGCGGCACGGCGGCCCACAGCGACACCGAGGAGAGCCCGCGCTCGGCGGCCGCGTCGGCGACGACGCCGACGATCCCCGTGGGGCCCTCGTAGCGCGAGGGCTCCAGCGCCAGGTGCTCCATCGACGGCGCGTCGCCGGTGCTCGTGATCGGGATGGGCCGCGTGTGCGGGACGTCGGCCAGCAGGGCGCCGAGCGTCACGACGGTGCGGGCGCCGACGGCGGCGGCGCGGTCGAGCAGCTCGGCCGTGTAGGAGCGCCAGCGCATCGACGGCTCGATGCCGTGGACGAGCACGACGTCGCGCTCGCCGCCCGGCGGCCGGGCCCAGGCGAGGCGGGTGGTCGGCCAGGTGATGCGGCGGCGGCCGTCCTCGTCGAAGCCCGTGACCGGCCGGTTCACCTGGAAGTCGTGGTAGTCCTCCGGGTCGAGCTCGCCGAGCGGCGTCTCGCCCCACACGCGCGCCAGGTGGTCCAGCGCGCCGCTCGCCGCCTCGGCGGCGTCGTTCCAGCCCTCGAAGGCCGCGAGGACGACGGGGTCCCTCAGCTCGGGCACCGGGCCCGGCGACCGCTGCGCCTGCTCGCTCACACGTCCTCCTCGTCCTGCCGCCCGCCGCCGGGGCCAGGGCGCCCCCGGCCCACGGGGGCGGACGGCCCCGCGAGCAGCGCGTCCACCCTACGGGCGCGCACCCGGCGCGCCCGACGACGGCGCCTAGCATCGACGCCCGTGAGCGACCGTCCGCAGCGCCTGCGCGCAGCCCTGGCCGAGCGAGTCCTCGTGGCCGACGGGGCCATGGGGACGATGCTCCAGGCCGCCGCTCCCGGGCTCGAGGACTTCGAGGGCCACGAGGGCTGCAACGAGGTCCTCAACGCGACCCGCCCCGACGTCGTGCGCTCGGTGCACGAGGCCTACCTGGACGTCGGCGTCGACCTCGTCGAGACCAACACCTTCGGCGCCAACTGGGCCAACCTCGCCGAGTACGGCATCGAGTCGCGCATCCGCGAGCTCGCCGCGGCGGGGGCGCGCGTGGCCCGGGAGGCCGCCGACGGCGCGAGCACCGCCGACCACGAGCGCTTCGTCCTCGGGTCGATGGGTCCCGGCACGAAGCTGCCGAGCCTCGGCCACGCGCCGTACGCGCTGCTGCGCGACGCCTACGCCGAGCAGGTGCTCGGGATGCTCGACGGCGGCGTCGACGCCGTGCTCGTGGAGACGGTGCAGGACCTCCTCCAGGCCAAGGCCGCCGTCGTCGGCGCGCGCCGGGCCATGCGCGAGGCGCGGGTCGAGGTGCCCGTGCTCGTCCAGGTCACCGTCGAGACGACCGGGACCATGCTGCTCGGCAGCGAGATCGGCGCGGCGCTGACGGCGCTGGCGGCCCTCGGGGTCGACGGGATCGGGCTCAACTGCGCCACGGGGCCGGCCGAGATGGGCGAGCACCTGCGCCACCTCGCGCGCCACGCCGCGGTGCCGGTGACGGCGATGCCCAACGCCGGGCTGCCCCAGCTGTCCAAGGACGGCGCCTACTACCCGCTCTCGCCGGCCGAGCTGGCCGAGGCGCACGACCGCTTCACCCGCGAGTTCGGCCTCGCGCTCGTCGGCGGCTGCTGCGGCACGACGCCCGAGCACCTGCGCCAGGTCGTGGAGCGGGTGGGCGGGCGGCCGCTCACGCCCCGCGACCCGCGGCCGGAGCCCGGCGTCGCGAGCATCTACCAGCACGTGCCCTTCGCCCAGGACGCGAGCGTGCTGTCCATCGGCGAGCGCACCAACGCCAACGGCAGCAAGGCGTTCCGCGAGGCGATGGTGGCGGGGGACTGGGAGCGCTGCGTCGAGATCGCCCGCGGCCAGACCCGTGACGGCGCGCACCTGCTCGACGTCTGCGTCGACTACGTGGGCCGCGACGGCGTCGCGGACGTCAAGGAGGTCGTCAGCCGGCTGGCGACGGCGTCGACCCTCCCGCTCGTCATCGACTCCACCGAGCCCGCGGTCATCGAGGCGGGCCTCGAGCTCGTCGGCGGCCGCGCCGTCGTCAACTCCGTCAACTACGAGGACGGGGACGGGCCCGGCAGCCGCTTCGCCCGGATCATGCCGCTGGTGCGCGAGCACGGCGCCGCCGTCGTCGCGCTGACGATCGACGAGCAGGGCCAGGCGCGCACCGCGGAGACCAAGGCCGCCATCGCCACGCGCCTCGTCGAGGACCTCACGGGGACCTGGGGCATGGACGAGGCCGACGTGATCGTCGACGCCCTGACCTTCCCCATCGCCACCGGCCAGGAGGAGACGCGCCGCGACGGGGTGGAGACCCTCGAGGCGATCCGCGAGATCAAGCGCCGCCACCCGCGCGTGCAGACGACGCTCGGCCTGTCGAACATCTCCTTCGGCCTCAACCCGGCGGCGCGCGCCGTCCTCAACTCGGTCTTCCTCCACGAGGCGGTCGCGGCGGGGCTCGACTCCGCCATCGTCCACGCCGCGCGGATCATGCCGATGGCGAGCATCCCCGACGAGCAGCGCGAGGCCGTGCTCGACCTCGTCCACGACCGGCGGCGCTACGACGACGAGGGCGCCGTCACCTACGACCCGCTGCAGCGCGTGCTCGACCTCTTCGAGGGCGTCGACGCCGCCTCCGTGCGCGCCGACCGCGCCGCCGAGCTGCTGGCCCTGCCGCTGGGGGAGCGGCTGTCCCGGCGCATCGTCGACGGCGAGCGCAAGGGCCTGGACGCCGACCTCGACGAGGCGCTCGCGGCGGGCACGAGCCCCCTCGACGTCGTCAACGACCACCTCCTCGCGGGCATGAAGGAGGTCGGCGAGCTCTTCGGGTCGGGCCAGATGCAGCTGCCGTTCGTCCTGCAGTCGGCCGAGGTGATGAAGGCCGCGGTCGCGCACCTCGAGCCGCACATCGAGGCCGAGGCCGCCGCGAGCGGCACCGCCCGCCAGGCGCGGGCCAAGATCGTGCTCGCCACGGTCAAGGGCGACGTCCACGACATCGGCAAGAACCTCGTGGACATCATCCTGTCCAACAACGGCTACGACGTGACGAACATCGGCATCAAGCAGCCGATCAGCGAGATCATCCGCGTCGCCGAGGAGACGGGCGCCGACGCGATCGGCATGAGCGGGCTCCTCGTGAAGTCGACCGTCGTCATGAAGGAGAACCTCGCCGAGCTCAACGAGCGGGGGCTCGCGGCGCGCTGGCCGGTCATCCTCGGCGGCGCCGCGCTGACCCGCGCGTACGTCGAGACGGACCTCGCGGAGATGTACGAGGGCGAGGTGCGCTACGCCCGCGACGCCTTCGAGGGCCTGCGGCTCATGGACGCCATCGCGGCGGCGCGCACGACGCCGGGCGCGAGCGTCTCCGAGACGCTGCCCGCCCTGCGGCCGCGACGCGTGCGCCGACGCGCCGGTGCCGACGACGAGGGCGGCGGCGTGGCGCTCGCCGAGGGCGAGGACCCGCGCGCGCGTCGCTCGGACGTCGCCCGCGACGTCACCGTGCCCGTCCCGCCGTTCTGGGGGACGCGCGTGGTCAAGGGCGTGCACCTGGCGGACTACGCGTCCTACCTCGACGAGCGCGCCACCTTCCTCGGCCAGTGGGGCCTGCGCGGCGCCCGCGGCGGCGAGGGGCCGTCGTACGAGGAGCTGGTCGAGACCGAGGGGCGCCCGCGCCTGCGGATGTGGCTCGACCGGGTGCGCACCGAGGGCATCACCCGCGCCGCCGTCGTCTACGGGTACTTCCCGTGCTGGTCCGAGGGCCAGGACCTCGTCGTCGCCCACCACGAGGGCGACGGCACGGGCGGCGAGCCGGGCACCGAGCGGCTGCGCTTCTCCTTCCCGCGCCAGCGGCGCGACCGACGGCTGTGCCTGGCCGACTTCTTCCGCGACCGCGACGAGGTGGAGGCGCTGGGCCGGCCCGACGTCCTGCCGCTGCAGCTCGTGACGATGGGCTCGCAGGTCGCCGAGGTCACCGGGGAGCTGTTCGCGCGCAACGCCTACCGCGAGTACCTCGAGCTGCACGGCCTGTCGGTCCAGCTCACCGAGGCGATGGCCGAGATGTGGCACGCCCGGGTGCGCACCGAGCTCGGCTTCGGCGCCGAGGACGCGGGCGACCTCGACGGCGTGCTCGGGCAGGGCTACCGCGGCTCGCGCTACTCCTTCGGCTACCCCGCGTGCCCGGACCTCGAGAGCCGCCGCGACCTCGTGCGGCTGCTCGAGCCGGAGCGGATCGGCGTCGAGCTGTCCGAGGAGCTGCAGCTGCACCCCGAGCAGTCGACCGACGCCCTCGTCGTCCACCACCCCGAGGCCAAGTACTTCAACGCCGTCTGAGCCAGAGGCCCTCCCCGGGGCCCCCCGGGGCGAGCAGGCGTCGACTCGCCCTCACACGGCGGCCTCGCGGGGCGAGCAGGCGACGACTCGCCCGTCCAGGGCGGCCGCCGACGGCGTCGGGGACGGCGCGGCTGGCAGACTCGCGGCCATGCCCGCCGAGACCACCCCTTCCGCCGCGGCGAGCACCGGGGAGGCGCGCGCCGCCGCGCCCGACGCACGTCTGCCGGGCAGCGGCCTGCCCGACGCCGTCCTGTTCGACATGGACGGCACGCTCGTCGACACGGAGCCGGTGTGGTGGGCGGCGGAGCGGGCGCTCGTCGAGGCCCACGGCGGGGTGTGGACGGACTCCCAGGCGATGGCGCTCGTCGGCAACCAGCTCGAGGTGTCCGCCGAGGTGCTGCGGAGCGAGGGCGGCGTCGACCTGCCCGTGCGGGAGCTCATCGAGGTCCTCGGGGCGCAGGTCGGCGCGGAGCTGCGGCGCGACCCGCGGTGGCGGCCCGGCGCGCACGAGCTGCTCACGGGACTCGCGGAGCGGGGCGTCCCGCTCGCGCTCGTGACGATGTCGTGGCGCTCGATGGCCGACGCCATGCTCGCCCACCTGCCCGACGGCCTCTTCGACGTCGTCGTCACGGGCGACGCGTGCGAGCGCGGCAAGCCGCACCCCGAGCCCTACCTGCGCGCCGCCGCGGCCCTGGGCGTCGAGCCGGCGCGCTGCGTGGCCGTCGAGGACAGCCCGACGGGACTGGCCTCCGCCGAGGCGGCCGGCGTGCCCGCGATCGCCGTCCCGCACGTCGTCGCCCTGCCGGAGGGGCCGGGACGCACGGTGGTCCCCACGCTGGCGGGCGTCGCGCCCGAGGACCTGCTCCCGCTCGTGGCCCGCCGGGGGAGCACCGCCACCGGATCGTGACCGACGAGTCCGGCGCGGAGGGCTCCCCAGCCGCGCCCGGGCGCACTAACGTCACTGCGCCGCCGACCGGACCGGTCGCGGCTTCCCCGAGGTGACGGAGCGACATCCATGGTGCGAGGCATCGGCGGACGGGCCGCGGCCCTGCTGGCGGCCGGGGCGCTGCTGGCGACGGCGGGCTGCGCGGAGAGCCAGCGCGACGACGCGGGCGGCGAGGCCACCGGCGACGGCGGGGGCGGCGGCACCTTCGTCTTCGCGGCCAGCTCGGACCCCGTGGTCCTGGACCCGGCCTTCGCCAGCGACGGCGAGACCTTCCGCGTGGCGCGCCAGATGTTCGAGGGCCTCGTCGGCACCGAGCCCGGCACGCCCGACCCGGCGCCGCTGCTGGCGGAGTCGTGGGAGACGAGCGACGACGGCCTCACGTACACCTTCGACCTGCGCGACGACGTGACGTTCCACGACGGCACGACCTTCGACGCCGAGGCCGTCTGCGCCAACTTCGACCGCTGGCACGGCTGGACCGGGCTGCAGCAGAACGAGAACATCTCGTACTACTACAACTCGATCTTCCAGGGCTTCGCCGAGAGCGAGGACCCGGAGCTCGTCGGCGGCCTCTACGACAGCTGCGAGGCGCAGGACGAGCAGACCGCCGTCGTCACGCTCACGCGTCCCTTCGCCGGCTTCATCGCCTCCCTGTCGCTGCCGGCCTTCTCCATGCAGAGCCCCACGGCGATGGAGGAGCACGACGCCGACAACCTCGAGGGCACGGCGGACGACGTCCGCTTCAGCGCCTACGGCACCGAGCACCCCACGGGCACCGGCCCCTTCCAGTTCGGCAGCTGGGAGCGCGGGCAGTCCGTGACGCTGGAGCCGTACCCCGACTACTGGGGCGACGCCGCGCAGGTCGACGAGGTCATCATCCAGACCATCGCCGACGGCAACGCCCGCCGGCAGGCCCTGGAGGGCGGGCAGGTCGACGGCTATGACCTCGTCGCCCCCGGTGACGTCGCCGCGCTCGAGGAGGCCGGCTTCCAGATCGAGGAGCGCGACCCCTTCAACGTGCTCTACCTGGGCATGAACCAGGCCGTGCCCGAGCTCGCCGACCCGCGGGTGCGCCAGGCCATCGCCCACGCCATCGACAAGGACGCCGTCATCAGCCAGTCGATGCCCGAGGGCACGACGGCGGCGACGCAGTTCATGCCGGACATCGTCACGGGGTACTCCGACGACGTCGAGACCTACGACTACGACCAGGACCGGGCGCGCGAGCTGCTCGCCGAGGCCGGCCAGAGCGACCTGACGGTCGACTTCGTGTACCCGACCGGCGTCTCGCGGCCGTACATGCCGAGCCCCGAGGACACCTTCGTCGCGATCCGCAGCCAGCTCGAGGCCGTCGGCATCACCGTCAACCCGGTGGCGCTGCCCTGGTCGCCCGACTACCTGGACCGCATCCAGGGCACCGAGGACCACGGCCTGCACCTGCTCGGCTGGACCGGCGACTACAACGACCCGGACAACTTCGTCGGCGTCTTCTTCGGCACCCCGAAGAACGAGTGGGGCTTCGACAACCCCGAGCTCTTCACCGCCCTGTCCGACGCCCGCGGCCTCGCGACGGCGGACGAGCAGGGCCCGGCGTACGAGGCGATCAACCAGCAGATCATGGAGTTCCTGCCGGGCGTCCCGCTCGCCTCGCCGGTCCCGTCGCTGGCCTTCGCCGAGGACGTGGAGGGCTACGAGACGAGCCCCGTCCAGGACGAGGTGTGGAACGGGGTGACGGTCAGCTGACCGGAACCCCGCTCCCGCCGGCCGCCGCCCCCCGCGGG
>NZ_JABEMA010000155.1 GCF_013004605.1 Pseudokineococcus marinus | reverse complement strand
GGGGTTGCTGGCGGCCGTCGTCCAGCAGCGGCTGACGACGCCGGCGCGGCTGCGCGCTGCCGTCCTCGCCGCGGGGCCGCTGCGGCATCGCCGGGAGCTGCTGGCCGTGCTCGACGACGTCGAGGGCGGGGCGCAGGCGCTGTCGGAGGTGCGGCTCGTGCGCCTGTGCCGGACGGCGGGGCTGCCGGTGCCGGCGCAGCAGGCGGTCCGGCGCGATGCCACGGGACGGCGCCGCTACCTGGACGCCCTGTGGGAGCTGGAGGACGGGCGCCGCGTCCTGCTCGAGGTGGACGGCGTCGGGCACGTCGAGGAGGCCCGCTGGTACGACGACCTGCTGCGCGCCGCGGAGGTCACCCGGCCCGGCGAGGTGGTGCTCCGCCTGCCCGCGCGGGCCCTCAGGGTGGACCGGGACCGCGTCGTGACGCTCCTGCGGCGCCACCTCGCGCCGGCTGGCAGCACCAGGACGGCGTAGAGCTCGTCCTCGTGCAGCCACCTCGGCCGGCGTCAGCGCGGCGCGAGCACGTGCGTGGCGTCGCGCACGCGCGCCCGCAGCCGGTAGAGGCTCGTCGAGGCGGTGACGAAGACGTCGGTACCGCCCGGCCCCCCGAAGCAGAGGTTGCTCACGACCTCGCCGACGGGCACGCGGCCCACCTCGGAGCCGTCGGGGCGGAGGACGACGAGCGAGGTGTCCGCCGTCGTCCACACGTGGCCGTGCTCGTCCACGCGGATCCCGTCGGGCAGCCCGGGGTCCACCTCGGCCAGCACGCGCCCGCCCTCGCAGCGGCGGCCGTCGACGACGTCGTAGGCGTGCACGGTGTGGCCCTCGCCGGGCGGGTCGTCGTCGCGGGTGGGCGCGCGGGAGGAGTCGGCGACGTAGAGCACGCGCTCGTCGGGGGAGAAGGCCAGCCCGTTGGGCATCGCGACGTCGGTGACGACGGCGTCGAGCTCCCCGGTGGCCGGGTCGAGGCGGAAGACGTGGTGGCCGCCGTACTCCTCCTCGCCCGGGTGGCCCTCCGCGCGGCGGTGGATGCCGTACGAGGGGTCGGTGAACCAGACCGTGCCGTCGGAGCGGACGACGACGTCGTTCGGCGAGTTCAGCCGGTGCCCGCGCCAGGCGTCGACGAGCCCGGTGACCACGCCGTCCCGCTCCACCTCGACGCGCCGGCGGCCGTGCGAGCACTGCACCACCTCGCCGTCGAGCCCGAGGGTGCGGCCGTTGGTGAACTCCACGTCCTCGGCGAGCACGCCCCACGCGCCGGTCGGCTCGTGCCACTCCATGACCCGGTTCCCCGGGATGTCGCTGCACCGCACCGCGCGGCGCGCGGGGACCCAGAGCGGGCCCTCGGCCCAGGTCATCCCGCCGCCGAGGCGCTCGACCGCCGCGCCCGCCGTCAGCAGGTCGTCCAGCTCGTGCACGTCGACCTCCTCGTCGCCGCCGACGACGCTAGGCCAGGTGGCAGCCTCTCGTCGCGATAGAGCACGACGAGGGGCTGCCACCTCGTGTCTGTCCACAGGTCCCCAGCGGGCGCGCGGACTCCTCGGCAGGCTCCGCGCGTGCCCAGGACCTCGCCGCTGCCTCCTCAGGTGGCGACGACAGCGGTCGAGCAGGCGGGCTGCCTCTCGCGAGCCCAGCTCGCGGCTCTGGGCGTGGGACCCGACCGGGTCGGTCGAGAGGTCCGTCGAGGTCGCTGGCAGCGGGTGGGCCCCCTGGTCGTCGCGACGACGACGGGGCCCCTGGGGCGCGACGCCCAGCGGTGGGCGGCCGTCCTGTCGGCCGGTGCGCGGTCCGCTCTGTGCGGGCTGTCCGCGCTCGAGGTCCACGGGCTGCGGGGCTGGGGGCGCGCCGAGGTGGCGGTGCGCGTCCCGCGCGGGCGGGCGGTGGCCGGTCCGCCCTGGGTGCGGGCGACGACGGGCCGGAACCCGGTGCGCGTGGTGCGGCGGGGCGGCCTGCCGGTGGTCGCCGTCGAGGACGCCGCGGTGGGAGCGGCAGCAGCGTCGCAGTCGGCGGCGACGGCGGGCGGTCTCCTGGCGGCCGTCGTGCAGCAGCGCTTGACGACGCCGGCCCGGCTGCGTGACGCCGTGCTCGCGGCGGGTCCCGTCCGGCACCGGGCCGAGCTGCTGGCGGTGCTCGACGACGTCGAGGGCGGGGCGCAGGCCCTCTCCGAGGTGCGGCTGGTGCGCCTGTGCCGCTCCGCCGGTCTGCCCGTGCCGCAGCAGCAGGTGGTGCGGCTCGACGCGAGCGGCCGGCGCCGCTACCTCGACGTCCTGTGGGAGCTGGACGACGGGCGGTGCGTGCTGCTCGAGGTGGACGGCGTCGGGCACGTCGAGGAGGGGCGCTGGTACGACGACCTGTTGCGGGCCGCCGAGGTGGCGCGGCCCGGTGAGGTGGTGCTGCGCCTTCCCGCCCGCGCGCTCCGGCTGGAGCCAGGCAGGGTCGCGGCGGTCTTGCGCCGCCACCTCGACGGACGAGGTGGCAGCCTCTCGTCGCGCTAGAGCACGACGAGGGGCTGCCACCCGACGTCAGTGCGGCACGACCTCGGGCGACGGCTGCTGCGCCGGGCGCCGCACGAGCAGGGAGACGCCCACCGCGACGAGCGAGAGCACGGCGCCGACGAGGAAGGCGGCGCGGACGCCGTCGGCCGTGGCGGCGACCGCGTCGGCGCCCTCGGCGAGCCGGGCCGCCGACCTCGTGCTGAGCAGCGTCACGAACAGCGCGGTGCCCGCGCCGCCCGCCAGCTGCTGCACCGTGCTGACGACGGCGCTGCCGTGGGAGTACAGGCGCGGCGGCAGGGACCCCAGCGCCGACGTCAGCAGGGGCGTGAAGACGAACGCGAGACCGGCGCTGAGCAGGACGTGCGCCGCGACGACGTGCAGCGGCGAGGAGCCGGCGCCCAGCGTCGTCAGGGTCCACAGCGCGGCGCTGACGACGACGACCCCGGGGGTCACGAGCGGGCGCGGGCCCACCCGGTCGAAGAGCCCGCCGACGACCGGCGACAGGACGGCCATGACCACGCCGCCGGGCAGCAGCAGCAGCCCGGTGCTGAGGGTGGTGAGGTCGAGGACCTGCTGCAGGTAGAGCGGCAGCACGATGAGCGACCCGAAGAGCGCCACCATGCTGATGACCACGAGCCCCACCGCGATCGCGAAGGCGCTCGTGCCGAAGACCCGCAGGTCCAGCAGCGCCGCGTCCGCCCGGGCCAGCCGCAGCTGGCGGTGGACGAAGACGGCGAGGGCCGCGGCGCCGACGGCGATCGGCACCCACAGCGGCAGGACGTGCGCGCCCCCGCCCTCCCCGATGCTCGACAGGCCGTAGAGGAGGCCGCCGAAGGCGAGCGCCGACAGCACCACCGAGGGGACGTCGAGGGAGCCCGGGCGCGGCGTCGTCGCGTTGCGGATGCGCGCGGCGCCGAGGGCCAGCGACACGAGCGCGATGGGCAGCACCAGCCAGAACATCCAGCGCCAGTCGAGGACCGAGAGGACGAGGCCGGAGATCGTCGGGCCGATGGCCGGGGCCACGGCGATGACGATCGAGATGCGCCCCATCATCCGTCCGCGCGAGGAGGCGGGGACGAGCGTGAGGACGGTCGTGAAGAGCAGCGGCATCATGATCGCGGTGCCGCTCGCCTGGACGACGCGGCCGACGAGCAGCGCCCCGAAGCCCGGCGCGAGGGCCGCGACGAGCGTGCCCGTGCTGAACAGGGACATCGCCGTGAGGAAGAGCGGCCGGATGTGGAAGCGCTGCAGCAGGAAGCCGGTCACGGGGATGACGACGGCCATGGTGAGCATGAAGCCGGTGGTGAGCCACTGCGCCGTCGCCGTCGTGACCTGGAGGTCCTCCATGAGGCGCGGCAGGGCGACGCTCATGATCGTCTCGTTGAGGATGACGACGAAGGCCGACACGAGCAGCAGCCCGATGACGAGCCCGCTGCCGGGAGCCATCCGCTCGGCGGTGCCGGTGACCCCCGTGCCGCTCGCGGCCCCCGCGGCCGGGCTCCCCGTGCCCGTCCCCGCGCCCCCTCCCGTCGCCGGGCTCGTGCTCGGGTCCGCCGCTGCCGTCATGCCGCCACCTGTCCTCGTCGCCCGCGTCCTCGACGCCCGGGACGGCGCTGTCCGTGGCATCGGACCGCAGCATGGCACAGACTGCCACCTCGGCACACGCTGCTAGTCTCGGCCGGGAGGCGACCCGAGGAGTCCGCATGAGCGACGGTGACGTCGACATCAGCGCTCGGCCCGACCTGCGCGAGCGGCGCCGTCGGGAGACCCGGGCCGAGATCAGCGCCGTGGCGCTCGACCTCGTCGAGGCCCGCGGCTACGCGGCGACGACGGTCGAGGACATCGCGCGCGCCGCCGGCGTCTCGCCGCGCACCTTCTTCCGGTACTTCCCCAGCAAGGAGGCGGCGGTCCTCGCGCCCGACGAGGAGGCCGAGGCCGCCCTGGCCGAGGCGCTGTCGCGGCCGCGACCGGGCTGCTCGCTGCTCGAGCGCGTCGAGGCGGCCTTCGGCGAGCTCGTCGCCCGGCTGGCCGAGGTCCCGCCCGAGGAGGTGCTCCCGCGCGTGCTGCGCGTGCGCCGCCTCGTCCTCGCCGACCCCGCCCTCACGGCTGCGGCGCTGGGGCTGCAGTCCCAGCAGGCCGACCGGGTCGCCGAGCTGGTGGCCGTCGTCGCCGGCACCACCCCGCAGGACCTGCGCACCCGCCTCGTGGCCGAGGTCGCGGGGACGGCCGTGCGGCTGACCTGCGACGAGTGGGCGCGCCGCGCCGAGGCCGGCGAGCGCCCCGACCTCGTCGCGCTCCACGAGCGGACGCGCGCCGTCCTGCGGGACGTCGTCGCCCCCGCCTCCGGCGACGGCGCCACCCGCGACGCGACCACGTCCGTCTGACGTCGCAGCGCGCCGCGGGCGCCCGTCGTCCGCCACGATGCCCCCCGGCGCCGCCGGGGCGCCCGCCGCGGGGGCGGCGAGCGCGAGGGGGCGGTCGTGGCGTCGCTGGACGTGCGGAGCGTCTTCCAGCCGGTGGTGCGGCTGGGGACGGGCGAGGTCGTGGGCTACGAGGCGCTCGCCCGCGGCAGCTCCGCGGACGGCCCGAAGGCGCCCGGGGACCTCTTCGCCCGCGCCCGCGCCCGCGGCCGCGTCGACGAGCTCGAGTGGGCGTGCCGCGTGGCCGCCGCCGAGGGCGCCCTCGAGGCCGGCGTCGAGGCGCCCCTCGTGCTCTTCGCCAACGTCGAGCCGGACGTCGTCACCGCCGCGCCGTCGCACGTCCACCCGCTGCTCGAGCGCGCCGGCGAGCGCCTGCGCCTCGTCGTGGAGCTGACGGAGCGGTCCCTGGCCTGGCGGCCGTCGGAGCTGCTGCGCCTCGTGGCGCGCGTCCGCGAGCTCGGGTGGGCGGTGGCGCTGGACGACGTCGGGCAGGACCCCCTGGCGCTGGCGCTCCTGCCCGTCCTGCAGCCCGAGGTCGTCAAGCTCGACCTCGCCCTGGCCCGCCGGCGCCCCGACGCGCTGACGGCGCAGGTGGTCGCGGCCGTCGCCGCCTACGCCGAGCGGACGGGCGCCGTCGTCGTCGCCGAGGGGCTCGAGACCCCCGAGCACGTGCAGCAGGCGCTCGCCATGGGCGCCTCGCTGGGCCAGGGGTACCTGCTGGGGCGGGGCGGCCGGGCCCGCTCGAGCGCCGCCCGCCCGCCCCGGCGGCTCCTCTCGTGCTGCCGCGCCCGCACCCCCGCCCGCCCGGGGGCAGCGGTTTCGCGCTCGTCGCGGACCGCGACGTCCAGCGCTCGACGAAGCCGCTGCTCGAGGCGGTCAGCCGGCACCTCGAGGCCCAGGCGCTCACCTGCGGCCCCATGACCGTGCTGCTGTCCGCGCTGCAGCACTCCCGCTACTTCGGCGCCCGGACGGCGGCCCGCTACCGCCGGCTGGCCTCGTCGGCGTCCCTCGTGGCGGTGCTCGGGGAGGGCATGGCCGTCCACCCGACCGAGCGCGTCCGGGGGGCCCTCCTCGAGGCCGGCGACCCGCTGCTCGAGGAGTGGGTGGTCGCCGTCGTCAACCCGCACGTCACGGCGGCGCTCGTCGCCCGAGAGGTCCACGGGCCGGGGGGCCGCGCCGACGACGCCCCGGAGGGGACCGGCCGCGGGCAGGGCGGGCGGTCCGCGGGCCCGGACGCGGAACGGGTCTTCGAGTACGTCATCACCTACGAGCGCGAGCTCGTCCTCGAGGTCGCGGCCCGGCTGCTGACGCGCGTGACGCACGGCCCCGACGGCGACCCCCGGTCGATGGCGTCGGCCGTCGTCGGGCCCGTCACGGACACCACGGTCGCGGCGGACACCGGCGGGCCCGACTACCGCCGCGCCTTCACCGAGGCCCCCGTCGGCATGGCGCTGGTGGCGCCGGAGGGGACGGTCGTGCGCGCCAACCGCGAGCTGGAGCTGCTCCTGGGCCGACCGGCGGAGCGGCTCGTGGGCCACGACCTGCCCGAGCTGGCGCGCTCCGACGACGCCGCGGCGCTGCGCGCGACGTGCCGCTCCGCCGCCCGGGCGGGCCGCACCGCGCTGGAGGTCCGCTTCACGCGCCCCGACGGCTCGGTCGTGCCGACGACCGTGGCCCTGGCGCCCCTGGGCGGCGCCGCCGACGAGGAGGCCCACCTCGTGCTGCACGTCGAGGACGCCGGGCCGCGCAAGGCCCTGGAGGCCGAGCTGAGCCACCGGGCGCTGCACGACCCCCTCACGGGCCTCGCCAACCGCACGCTCTTCCGCGACCGGCTGGCGCACGCGCTCGCCCGCGCGCGGCGGGCGGGGGACGACACGTCGGTCCTCTTCCTCGACCTCGACGGCTTCAAGGCCGTCAACGACGAGCACGGCCACCACGTCGGCGACGCCGTCCTCGTGCAGACGGCGCACCGGCTGCAGGAGAACCTGCGCCCGGGCGACACGGCCGCGCGCTGGGGCGGCGACGAGTTCACGGTGCTCTGCGAGGGCGTCGGGGCACCCGCGGGGGCGGCCGTCGCGGCCCGCCTCGTGGCCGCGCTCGCGCAGCCGCTGCGGGTCGAGGGCCACGTGCTCGTGCCCGGCTGCTCGGTGGGCCTCGCCTCCGCCTCCGAGCTGGACGACCCCCTCGGCGAGGACGAGCTGCTGCGCCGCGCCGACGCCGCGATGTACGCGAGCAAGAGCGCCCGCCGGCCCTGACCCCGGGGGTCGCGCCGTGCCCGGCGCTCCGCTCGCGGGCACGCGCTGCGAGGACGGGCGCCGGTGGCGTCAGCCCGCGGCGGTGGGCTCGCGCCCGAGCACGGCGACCAGGGCGGCG
>NZ_JABEMA010000154.1 GCF_013004605.1 Pseudokineococcus marinus | reverse complement strand
CGGGCTCAGCGCCCGGCCACCGCGAGGATCCGGTCGAGCGCCGCGGGCAGCGCCGCGAGCACGGAGACGTGGCCGTCGGCGGGCCGGGTCCACACCTCCCCCCGCGGGAGCGCGTCGACGAGGCGGCGGCCGTGCGCCGGCGGGACGACGCGGTCGCGGTCGCCGTGGACGCAGAGCACCGGGGGGCGCACGTCGGCGAGGTCGACGCCCCAGTCGCGGGTGAAGGCGACGTCGTCGTCGACGAGCCCGCCCGGCCCCGCCGCACCGGCGCGCTGGGCGTCCGCCCCGAGGTCGGCCCACGGGCCGGCGAGGGCCTCCCAGTCGGCGTCGACGAAGGAGGACGGGTCGAACGCGTCGTGCTCGGCGTGCCGCAGCCGGGCGTCCCGGCCCCGCGCCGCCGCCCGCAGCGCGGCCTCGTCCGCCATGCCGTCGAACCACCAGCGCTCGTCCCGGAAGGGCGCGAGGCCGGCGAGGCTGACGGCGCCGACGACGCGGTCCGCCAGCAGGGCCGCGCACGCGAGGGCGTGGGGCCCGCCGCCGGACGCGCCCACGACGACGAGGCGGCCGAGCCGGAGGGCCTCGGCGACCGCCGCGACGTCCTCCGCCGCGGACGCGACGTCGCGTCCCGGTCGCGGGGTGGAGCCGCCGTAGCCGGGGCGCCCGTAGGAGACGAGGCGCAGCCCGCGCGCCGCCGCGGTCGCCAGCACGGGCTCCAGCAGCGCGCCGGTCTGCGGGGAGCCGTGGTGCCAGACGAGCGTCACGCCGTCACCGCGCCCCGGCGCGCCGGGTGGGCCGCTGTCGTGGACGCGCAGCACCCGGCCGTCCGCGACGTCGACGTCGCGCCCGCTGCTCATGCGCGGAGGCTAGGGCGGGTGACGGCGTCGCGGGCCCGTCCGCCGCGGCCGCAGCGGTCAGCCGTCGAAGGTGTTGAGCATGCTGTGCGCGGCCCGCTCGAGGTAGTCCCAGAGCTCGGCGTGCAGCAGCGGCGGCAGGTCGAGGGAGTCCACCGCCGCCCGCATGTGGAGCAGCCACCGGTCACGGGCCACCGGGCCCACCGCGAAGGGCGCGTGCCGCATGCGCAGGCGGGGGTGGCCTCGCTCCTCGGAGTACGTCGTCGGGCCGCCCCAGTACTGCTCCAGGAACATCCGCAGGCGCACCCGCGCCGCCTCGAGGTCCTCCTCCGGGTACATGGGCCGCAGGACGTCGTCGCCCGCGACGCCGTCGTAGAAGCGGTCGACGAGCGTCACGAAGGTGTCGTGCCCGCCGACGGCGTCGTAGAAGGTGCCCTGGCCGCCCGGTCCCTGGATGCGCACGTGCCCCAGTCTCCCGCACCACCTCGGCCGCCCCCGCCGCACCTGGCCCCGACCGGAGCGGGGACGGCCGTCAGGCGGCGCTCGTCGTCCGTCCCTCCGCAGCCGCCTGGTCGCGCAGGAGCGCACCGGCGTCGGGGTTGCGCCGGTAGGCCTCCTCGGCGGCGCGGGCGACGTTGCGCTGCATGCCGCCGAAGACGACCGCGTGGAAGGGCACGATGCCGGTCCAGTACAGGCGCCCGGGCAGCCCGCGGGGGTGGAAGAGCGCGCGCTGGTGGAAGACGACGGCGTCGTCCGCCACGTCCCGGCCGATGCGCCCGGCCTCCTTGGCCTCGGCGCCGGTCTCCACGGACAGGTCGAGCCACGCCAGCCCGGGCAGGCGCATCTCGGCGCGCAGCCGCACGAGCCGCCCGGGCTCGATGGCCTCGACCCGCCACCAGTCGAGGGCGTCTCCGACCGACAGGTGCAGCGGGTCGCGCCGGCCGCGGCGCAGGCCGGGGCCGCCGAAGACCTGGTCGAGCACCCCGCGCGTCCACCACCCGAGCTGGAAGGAGTACCAGCCGTTGTCGCCGCCGATGCCCTGGAGCACCGCCCACAGGTGCTCGGCCGGCGCGTCGACGGTCGTGCTCCGGTCGTCGACGTAGAGGCGACCGCCCGCCCAGTCGGGGTCGGTGGGCAGGGGCTCGCTGGGCGC
The DNA here is from genome assembly GCF_013004605.1 of Pseudokineococcus marinus. Lineage (GTDB taxonomy): Bacteria > Actinomycetota > Actinomycetes > Actinomycetales > Quadrisphaeraceae > Pseudokineococcus > Pseudokineococcus marinus. The sequence goes on along the minus strand of NZ_JABEMA010000154.1, from coordinate 5,345 downwards.
GCCGCGCAGGCTCGCCGAGCGCCACGACGTCTCGACCTCGTAGTCGCGGATCCTCGTCAGCGCCAGCCGCACGGACTCGTCGAAGCCGATGAGCCCGCCCTCGGGGTCGGGCACCCACTGCTTGATGTCGTCCTCCTTGCAGACGACGTCGTGCACGAGGCTGCCGATCAGCGGGCGGGCGATCTTCTTCGGGACCGGCGTGACCATGCCCGTCCAGTGCGACGCGAGGCCCGGGGTGAGCACGGGCAGCGGCACGATGATGCGCGGCTTGAGGCCCGCCACCGCGGCGTAGCGCTGCATCATCTGCCGGTAGGTGAGGACGTCGGGGCCACCGATGTCGAAGCCCCGGTTCGTGCCCTCCGGCAGGCGCGCCGCGCCCACGAGGTAGCGCAGGACGTCGCGCACCGCGATGGGCTGGATCGTGGACGTGACCCACTTCGGCGTCACCATCGCCGGCAGCAGGTCGGTGAGGTTGCGCATCATCTCGAACGACGCCGACCCCGAGCCGATGATGACGGCCGCCTTGAGCACGACCGAGTCGACGCCGGAGGCCAGGAAGATGTCGCCGACCTCCTTGCGCGACCCGAGGTGCTCCGAGAGGTGCTCGCCCTCCGGGTACAGACCGCCGAGGTAGACGACGCGCCCGACGCCGACGTCGCGCGCGGCCGTGACGAAGGTGCGCGCGGTGTAGCGGTCGAGCTGCTCGAAGTCCTTGCCGGACCCGAGCGAGTGGATGAGGTAGTAGGCGACGTCGACCCCGCGAAGGGCGTCCTTGACCTGGTCGATGTCGTTGGCGTCCGCGTCGACGAGCTCGACGTCGTCGTACCAGGGCCTGTCCTGCAGGCGGTCCGGGCGCCGCGCCATCGCGCGCACCCGGTAGCCGGCCGTCAGCAGCTGGGGGACCAGCCGCCCGCCGATGTAGCCGGTGACGCCGGTCACGAGGACGAGCGGCGCCTCGCCGTCGCCGCCCTCGGCCGCGACGACGGGGTCGACCGCCGTCGCGTCGGGGGAGACGTCCGCCCCGCGGTTCTCGCTGCCCCCGAGGTCGCCGTCCCCCGGCCCCTGGACGCCCCGCCCGGCCCCGGACGTGCCCGCCGCCTGCTCCGCGCTGCTCGTCATGCCCGCCATGGTCGCCCCGGGACGGGAGGAGCGCGCGGCGGTCGGGGCGTCACCCGGTCGGGTGGCGTCCGGTCCTCGACGCGGCGCCTCCGTGAGCGCGCGCCATGATCACGGTCGTGGCACGGGGGAGGCGGGGCGACGACGACGAGCCGGCCGTCGTCGTCGACCTCGAGGGGCTGCCGCGGGTCTGGCGCACCTCGCAGGCGCGGTGGATGCCATGGCTGTGGGGATCGATGGCGGCGCTCGCTGCCCTGCAGCTGGCTGTCGCCGCGATCTGGGACGTCGAGATGACCAGCTGGCGCGTCGTCCTGCAGGTGGCGCAGGTCGTGGCCGGCCTCGGCGCCGCCGTGTGGGCGTCCCGCCTCGCGGTGCGGTTCGAGTCGACGGGATACCGCCTGGCCAGCACCCGACGGGGCGGCGGGCTGCGGCCGTGGTCCCGCGTCGCTGAGATCCGCCCGCCGAGCCGGTGGCTGCGCTTCGCCGACATCCGGGGCACCCGCGGGGGCGACGTCCCCGTTGCGCTCGTCGGGATGACGGCTGAGCAGGCCGAGGACCTGCAGCGTCGGCTCGTCGAGGCCCGGGCTCGCGTGCAGCAGACGTCGTGACGGACTCGTCCGGCGTGGCGGCCACCCCGCTGCTCGTCGACATCGACGGCCTGCAGCAGCGCATCGACCTGCCGACGACGAGAGGGCAGCGGATCGCCTCGTGGGTCAACGTGGGCCTCGGGGCGGGCTACGTGCTCATGGCGCTCGTCCTCGACGGGCCCCGGGCCGTCTGGCTGGGCTTCGCGTGCGGGTACCTCGTCTTCGGGATCCTCGGGCTCGTTCTCGTGCCCCGCGCCCATCTCCTCCTGACGCCGGCGGGGGTGCGCCATGTCGGTGCCCTCGGCCGCGGGCGTCTCACGCCGTGGTCGGCCGTGGCGGAGGTACGACCGCCGGACACCTTCCACCCGTCCTCCCACCTCCGGGGCCCCGGCGGCCGCTTCGCGGAGACGACGGACCTGCCGGGGCTCGCGGCGGACGACGCCCGCGAGCTGCAGCGCCGCCTCGAGGCGGCGCGGACGGCCGCCGCGGAGGCGGAGCGACCGCAGGCGTGAGGCGCCCGCGTCCCCGGTCGACGCCGGCGAGCTCTCATCGCGGCCTCACGGCACCCGCGCGACGTCCAGCCCGAGGTGGTGGCCCAGGAAGGCGAGCACGTCGGCGGTGAGCCCCGTCGAGCGGCTCAGCGACCGGGCGCCGTGGCCGACGTCGGCCTCGCGGCGCAGGAGGACGGGCGCCTCGTCGACCGGGCGCGACGTCGCCGCCTGCAGCGCGGCGCACGTCTTGCGGGCGTGCAGCGGGTCGACGCGGGAGTCGCCGTCGAAGACGGTGAAGAGGGTCGCCGGGTACGGCTGGTCGGCGCGCACGTGGTGGTACGGGGAGTGCGCCAGCAGCCAGCCCAGCTGCTCGGGGTCCTCGGCGTCGCCGTACTCGCCGGCCCACGTCCGGCCGAGGCCGTGGAGCTGGTAGCGGACCATGTCGAGCAGCGGCGCGGAGCACACGACGGCCGCGTACGACGCGGGGCGCCGGGTCAGGGCCGCCCCGACGAGAAGGCCGCCGTTCGAGCCGCCGTAGATCCCCAGGCGCTCGCGCGTCGTCCACCCGCGGTCGACGAGGGCGTCGGCGGCCGCCTCGAGGTCCTCGTAGACGCGCGGCTTCTCAGGGCCCATGCCGGCGCGGTGCCACTCCTCGCCCTCCTCGCCGCCGCCGCGCAGGCCCGCCTCGGCCCAGACGCCGCCCGAGCGGACCCAGGCGAGCGTCGTCGCGGACCACGTCGGGCGCAGCGAGACGCCGAAGCCGCCGTAGCCGTAGAGGACGAGCGGGGCGGTCGCCAGGGGAGCGCCGGCGTCGTCCAGCGCGTCCGCGCGGGCAGTGACGAGGACCCGCACCGTGGTGCCGTCCGCGCTCGTGACCTCGAGCTGCTGCGTCGTCGTCGGCACGTCGGGCTCGGCGGCGCCGAGCGCCCCGGGTGGGCCCTCGACGACCTCGACCTCGCCCGTGCGCGCGTCGAAGCGGTGCACGTGCGGCAGCGTCGTCGGGTCGGTGAAGGTGAACCACGCCTCGTGACCGCCCTCCGGGCGCGAGACGAGCCCGCTGACGCTGCCCGTGCCGGGCAGGACCACCTCCGCGCGCAGGGCGCCGTCGGCCAGGTCGTGGACGGTCACGCGGCTGACGGCGTGCGTCGTCCACGCCGCCAGCAGCACGGGCGCCTCGCCGAGCTCCGGGCCGTCGAGCACCGTCCAGCCCTCGAGGACGGCGTCGTCGCGCTCGGCGAGCAGGTCCCGCCACCCGTCCGGGCCGGGCTCGTGCGGGTCGGCGACGGCGAGGCGGCCGCGCGGCGCGCCCAGGTCGGTGCCCACGTACAGGCGCCCGTCGCGGCCGACCCGCGCCGAGGTGCTCGCGTCCTCGCCCACGACCACCTCGCGCAGCGGGGGAGCGGCCGCGGCGGCGGAGCCCTCGCCGAGGTCGGCGAGCCAGACGTCGCTGCGCGGGTCCGTGCCGATCGCCGCGGTGACCGACAGCCACCGCCCGTCGCGGGAGACGGAGGCGCCGTAGTAGGTGCGCAGGTCACGCCCCGCGCCGAAGACCTCGACCTCCTCGGACTCCGGGGCGCCGACGGTGTGGAGGACGACGCGCCGGTGGAACTGCTCCTCGCCGTCCGGCACGAGCTCGGGCGCGAGCCGCCGCACGCAGTAGAAGGCGCCCCCGCCGGGGAGCCAGGCCACGGGCGAGTACCGGGCGCGGTCGACCGGCCCGTCGACGACCTCACCGGTCGTCACGTCGAGCACGCGCAGGACGCTCTCCTCCGAGCCGCCCTCGGAGAGCTGGTAGGCCAGGAGTTCCCCCTCGAGGCTCGGCTGCCAGGCGTCGAGCGTCGTCAGCCCGCTCGGGTCGAGGGCGGCCGGGTCGAGCAGGACGCGCTCGACCTCCGCGCCCTCGGCGCCGGGCTCGCGCACGAGCAGGACGGCGTGCTCCCCGCCGGGCTCGCGGCGGGTGGAGAAGCGGCGCTCGCCGCGCCACACCGGGACACCGACGGAGCCCGCCCCGAGCAGCCCGCGCAGCCGCTCCTCGGCCTCGTCGCGGCCGGCCCAGCGGGCACGGTGCTCGGCGAGGAGGGCCTCCTGCGCCGCGGACCAGGCCCGGGCGTCCTCGCCCTCGGCGTCCTCGAGCCAGCGGTAGGGGTCCGCCACCCTCGCGACCGGGTCCGCCGCCGGCAGCGCCTCGACGACGTCGTCGCGCCGGGCCGGCGGGTAGGTCCGGGGGGAGGCCGAGGCCTCGGGGCCGCGCAGGGGCAGGTCGGCGCCGGGAGAGGTCACGAGCGGCACCGTACGGGCGTCCGACGAGCCGTCGCCGCCGGCGTCGTCCGCACAGCGACCTGCACACGGGCCGGTCGCGCAGCGTCACCGCAGGTCAGGCGGGTGCGGTGCACGCCCGTGGTCCGTCGTGCAGGTCGCCGTGCGGGAGTCGCCGCCCTGCGGGGGTCAGGAGCGGTACAGGCCCTGGGCGTAGGAGGGCCCGTAGTAGCGCTCGAGCTCCTCGAGCGAGGCCTCGGGGCGCTCCAGGGCGCGGGCGATGCGGGGGCGGGCGGGGACGGCGTCCGGGTCCCAGGTCTCCGGCTCCCACAGGTGCGAGCGCAGGAAGGCCTTCGAGCAGTGGTGGAAGACCTGCTCCACCTCGACGAGCAGCGCGAGCACGGGCCGGTGGCCCTCGACGACGAGGTCGTCGAACCAGGGGGCGTCGCGCACGAGCCGGGCGCGCCCGTTGACCCGCAGGGTGTCGCCGCGGCCCGGCACGAGGAAGAGGAGGCCGACGTGCGGGTTGGCCAGGACGTTGCGGAAGCCGTCCACCCGCCGGTTGCCCGGGCGCTCGGCCAGGGCGACCGTCCGGTCGTCGAGGACGAGGACGGAGCCCGCCGGGTCGCCCTTCGGGGAGACGTCGCACGTGCCGTCGGCACCGGCGGTCGCGAGCAGCCAGAACGGCGACGCCGCGAGCCAGGCCCGGTCGAGGTCGTGCAGGCGGTCCCGCTCCTTGCGGACGGCGCCCGCTGAGGGCTCACCGACGAGCGCCCTCAGCTCGGCCTCGTCGGCCACGTCGACGACACCTCGCTGGTGCCCCCGCCGGTCCTGCTGCGCGTCCACGGAGGTGATCCTCCACCCGTGACGAGCCGACGGGGCGGTGGTGCGGCCC
>NZ_JABEMA010000153.1 GCF_013004605.1 Pseudokineococcus marinus | reverse complement strand
CCCTGCCCCGCCCGGCCCCGGGCGGGCGGCCGCGCCGGCACCGACGCCCCGCCACCCGCTCGGCTCCCGCGCCGACGACCTCACGGCGCTCACCGGCGGCGCCGTCGCCCTCCAGCCCCTCGTGGCCGGGGTGGTCGTCCGCGCCGACCCCGACGGCCCCGCCGCGCGCGCCGCCGCGGAGGTGCTCGGGACCCCGCTGCCCGTGCGACCGGGCACGTGGGCGGCGACGGCTGCGCGCGACGGCGGCGACCCGGGCACCGTGGTCTGGCTCGGACCCGACGAGTGGCTCGTCCTGTCCGACGAGCCGCGGCCGGAGGCGCTCGAGCAGCGCCTGCGCGCGGCGCTCGCCCCGCTCGGCGGCTCCGCCGTCGACGTCTCCGCGCACCGGGTGTCGCTGCGGCTCACTGGCCCCCACGCCCGCGACGTGCTCGCGGCGGGCTGCTCGATCGACACCCACCCGAGCGTCTTCGGCGCGGGCGCGGTGGCGCAGACGCTCCTCGGCCAGGCGGGCGTCGTCCTGCTCTCCCGCTCCGACGCCGGCGACGAGTACGAGCTGCTCGTCCGCTCCTCCTTCGCCCGCTACCTCGCGGACTGGCTGCTCGACGCCTTCGTCGAGCACCGGCACGCCGCGACCGAGCACGACCAGCCCGACGACCCCCGGCCCGGCCGGCGCACCGAGGGAGCGACCGCATGACCACCTCCACCCCCTCGCCCCCGGGGACCGCGTCCGGCACGACGCCGCGCGTGGTGATCATCGGCGGCGGCATCGTCGGCGCCAACCTCGCCGACGAGCTCACGGCGCGCGGCTGGACGCGGGTCACCGTGCTCGACCAGGGGCCGCTGCCGCTGACGGGCGGCTCGACCTCGCACGCCCCGGGCCTGGTGTTCCAGACCAACCCGTCGCGCACGATGACCCACCTGGCGGCGTACACCGTCGAGAAGCTCAAGGGCCTCGACGTCGACGGCGCCTGGTGCTTCGACCAGGTGGGCGGCCTCGAGGTGGCCACGACGCCGCAGCGGCTGGCCGACCTCGAGCGCAAGAGCGGCTGGCGGAAGGCCTGGGGCTACGACGACGGGCGGCTGCTCTCGCCCGAGGAGTGCGTCGCGCTGCACCCGCTGCTCGACCGGGAGCGCGTGCTCGGCGGCTTCCACGTGCCGTCGGACGGGCTGGCGAAGGCCCCGCGGGCGGTCGTGGCGCTCATGCGCCGCGCGGAGTCGCGCGGCGCGCAGTTCCGCGGCCGCACGCGGGTGCTCGACGTGGAGACGAGCGGCGGGCGCGTCACGGGCGTCCGGACCGCCGAGGGCGTCGTGCCCGCGGACGTCGTCGTCTCGTGCGCCGGCTTCTGGGGCGTCGAGGTCGGCGCCATGGTCGGCATGCGCGTGCCGCTGCTGCCGCTCGCGCACCAGTACGCCCGGACCGGCCAGGTGCCGGACCTCGTGGGGCGCGCGGACGAGCGCGCCGAGGCGTCGCTGCCGATCCTGCGCCACCAGGACGCCGACCTCTACTACCGCGAGCACGGGGACCGCCTCGGCATCGGCTCCTACGCCCACCGCCCCATGCCGGTGCGACTGGAGGACCTCAGCCCGGCCGACCCCGCGGGCGACGGGGTGAGCGCCTCGGCGATGCCCTCGATGCTGCCCTTCACCGAGGAGGACTTCGCCCCGGCCTACGAGGACTCGCGCCTGCTCCTGCCCTCGCTGGCCGACGTCAAGGTCGAGGAGGGCTTCAACGGCATCTTCTCCTTCACCCCCGACGGCGGCTCCCTCGTCGGCGAGTCGGCCGACGTCGCCGGCTTCTGGGTCGCCGAGGCCGTGTGGGTCACCCACTCCGCCGGCGTGGCGCGGGCGCTCGCGCAGACCCTCGTCGAGGGGCGCAGCGAGCACGACCTCCACGGCCTCGACGTGCACCGCTTCTCCGAGGTGCAGACGACGGACGCCTACGTGAGCGAGACGTCGCAGCAGAACTTCGTCGAGATCTACGACGTCGTCCACCCGCTGCAGCCGCGCCTGTCCCCGCGGGACGTGCGGGTCAGCCCCTTCCACGCCCGGCAGAAGGAGGCCGGGGCGGTCTTCCTCGAGGCCGGCGCGTGGGAGCGCCCGCACTGGTACGACGTCAACGCGCCGCTGGTGCAGGAGCTGCCGACGGAGTGGCTGCCGCCGGACCGCGAGCCGTGGGCGGCGATGTTCTCCTCGCCGGTCGCCGCCGTGGAGGCGTGGAGGACGCGCACCGCCGTGGCCATGTACGACATGACGCCGCTGACGCGCCTCGAGGTCTCCGGACCCGGCGCGCTGCCCCTCCTCGAGCGTCTGACGACCTCGACGATGGACAAGTCGGTCGGCGCGGTGACCTACACGCTCGTCCTCGACGAGGCCGGCGGCGTCCGGTCCGACATCACGGTCGCGCGGCTCGGGGAGCAGCTCTTCCAGGTCGGGTGCAACGGCCCGCAGGACGCCGTCCTGCTGCGCCGGGAGGCGCCGGACGACGGGTCCGTGCAGGTGCGCGACACCACCGGCGGCACCTGCTGCATCGGGCTGTGGGGCCCGAAGGCGCGTGAGGTGATGGCCGCCCTGTCCGACGACGACTTCTCCGACGCCGGGCTGAAGTACTTCCGCGGCAAGCGCGCCGTCGTCGGCGGCGTCCCCGTCGTCGCGCTGCGGCTGTCCTACGTCGGTGAGCTCGGCTGGGAGCTCTACGCGAGCGCCGAGACGGGGCAGCGGCTCTGGGACGCGATCGCCGCGGCCGGCGCCCCGCACGGCATCGTGCCCGCGGGCCGCGCGGCCTTCTCGAGCCTGCGGCTGGAGAAGGGCTACCGCGCCTGGGGCTCGGACATGACGACCGAGCACGACCCGTACGAGGCCGGCCTCGGCTTCGCGGTGCGCTCGCCGCGCGACAGCTTCGTCGGCGGGGCGGCGCTCGAGGGCCGCTCCGCCGAGACGGCGCGCCGGCGGCTGGTGTGCCTCACCGTCGACGACGGCCGCAGCGTCGTCCTCGGCCACGAGCCGGTGCTCGTCGACGGCGAGGCCGTCGGCTACGTGACGAGCGCCGCCTACGGGTACACGGTCCGCAGGCCCGTCGCCTACGCGTGGCTGCCGGCCTCGGCCGCCGAGGTCGGCACCGCCGTCGAGGTCGAGTACTTCGGCCGCCGGGTGGCCGCGACCGTCACGGCGGAGCCGCTCGTCGACCCCGAGATGGCGCGGATCCGCGGGTGAGCATCAGCGTCCTCGACCTCTTCACGGTCGGCATCGGGCCCTCGAGCTCGCACACCGTCGGTCCGATGCGGGCCGCGCGGGGCTTCGTCGGCCGGCTCCAGGAGCAGGGGCTGCTCGAGGGCGTGGCGGGCGTGCGCGCCGAGCTCTTCGGCTCCCTGGGGGCCACCGGCCACGGGCACGGCAGCGTCGGCGCCGTCGTCATGGGGCTGGCCGGCGAGGAGCCGCACCTCGTCGACCCGGTCGCGGCGGCCCCCCTCGTCCAGCGCGTGCGGCAGGAGGGGCGGCTGCGCCTGGCCGGTCGCCACGACATCGCCTTCCGCACCGACGACGTCGTCCTGCACCGCCGCCGGCGGCTGCCCTTCCACCCCAACGGCATGCTCTTCACGGCGGTGGACGCGAACGGCGACCAGCTGCTGAGGCGCGAGTCCTACTCCGTCGGCGGCGGTTTCGTCCTCGACGAGGACGAGACGGGGACGCGCACGCTCGTCCCGGACACCACGCCCGTCGCGCACCCCTTCTCGACGGGAGCCGAGCTGCTGGAGATCACGCGGCGCACCGGCCTGCGCGTCAGCGACGTCGTGCTCGCCAACGAGCTCTCCTGGCGCACCGAGGCGCAGGTGCGCGCCGAGCTGCTCCGGGTCTGGGCGGTCATGCAGGAGTGCGTGGCGCACGGGCTGGGGTCCACGGGCGTGCTGCCCGGGGGGCTGCGCGTGCGCCGGCGCGCCGCGGCGCTGCACGCGCGGCTGCTCGCCGAGGCCGACGAGCAGGACCCCCTGCGCGCGATGGAGTGGGTGACCCTCTACGCCCTCGCCGTCAACGAGGAGAACGCGGCGGGCGGCCGCGTCGTCACGGCGCCGACCAACGGGGCGGCGGGGATCCTCCCGGCCGTCCTGCACTACCAGCAGACTCATCGCGCCGGGGCCGGCGAGGACGACGTCGTGCGCTTCCTCCTCACGGCGGGGGCCGTCGGGATGGTCATCAAGGCCGGCGCCTCCATCTCCGGCGCCGAGGTCGGGTGCCAGGGGGAGGTCGGCTCGGCGTGCTCGATGGCCGCGGCCGGCCTCGCCGAGGTCCTCGGCGGGACGCCCGACCAGGTCGAGAACGCCGCCGAGATCGGCCTCGAGCACAACCTCGGCCTCACGTGCGACCCCATCGGGGGGCTCGTGCAGATCCCCTGCATCGAGCGCAACGCCGTCGGCGCCGTCAAGGCCGTCACCGCGGCCCGCATGGCCGTGCGGGGGGACGGGGCCCACCACGTGAGCCTCGACAAGGCCGTGCGGACCATGCGCCAGACCGGCGCCGACATGAGCGACAAGTACAAGGAGACCGCCCGCGGCGGTCTCGCCCTGAACCTCGTCGAGTGCTGAGGAGGCACCCGTGACCCTCACCGCAGCGGCGCCCGTCGCCGCCCCCGCCGTCGCCGCACCTCCGGCGGCTCCCGCACCGGGCCGGAGCCCGGCCGTGCTGACGCTGAGCTGCCCGCAGTGCCCGGGCATCGTCAGCACGGTCGCGTCCTTCCTCTTCGACCACGGCTTCGACATCGTCGAGCACCAGCAGTTCGACGACGCGCGGAGCGGCCGCTTCCACTCCCGGACCGCCTTCGTGGGCCCCGACGCCGAGGTCGACGTCGCGGCGCTCACCGAGGCCTTCGCCGAGCGGGCGGCCGGCTTCGCCATGGACTTCGAGATCACCGGGCCGCGGACGCCGCGGGTGCTCGTCATGGTCTCGAGGCTGGGCCACTGCCTCAACGACCTCGTGTTCCGCTGGCGCTCGGGCAGCCTCGGCGCCGACCTCGTCGCCGTCGTGTCCAACCACGAGGACCTGCGCCCCATGGCCGAGGCCGCCGGGCTGCCCTTCCACCACGTGCCCGTCACCGCCGCGAGCAAGCCGGCGGCCGAGGCCGAGCTGCTGCGCCTCGTCGGCGAGCACGAGGCGGACCTCGTCGTCCTCGCCCGCTACATGCAGGTGCTCTCGGACGACACGTGCCGGGCCCTGCACGCGCGGGCCATCAACATCCACCACTCGTTCCTGCCCGGCTTCAAGGGCGCCAAGCCGTACCACCAGGCGTTCGACCGCGGCGTCAAGCTCGTCGGCGCCACCGCGCACTACGTCACCCCGGACCTCGACGAGGGGCCGATCATCGAGCAGGAGGTCATCCGCATCGACCACACGCACGACCCGGCCGCGCTCGCCACGGTCGGCCGCGACGCCGAGGCGCTCGCGCTCTCCCGCGCCGTCACCTGGCACTGCCAGCGGCGCGTGCTGCTCAACGGGCACAGCACCGTCGTCTTCCGCTGACGGGCCCCTCCGCCCCGGGGACGGCGCACCTCGTGCGCCGTCCCCCGCGCCCCCGGGCGCCACCGCTGCACGAGTTCGGCGAGAGCCCTCCCGCGCGCGGCCCGGCAGGACTACCGTCCCGCCACCCTCAGCTCCTCCACGCGGGCGCCCCAGCGCCCCTCCCGAGAGGACCCCTGCATGTCCGTGCGACCAGGGATCGAAGGAACACCTCACCGAGGACGTCCGCACCAGGGACGTCAGCACCAGGGACGTCACCACCAGAGCGCCTCCCAGGACGGAGCGGGCCGGCGCGCGACGCCGGTCGACAAGCCCGTCCTCCTCGTCTCGGCGGCCGTCGTCGTCGGGCTCTGCCTCCTCGGGGCGCTGGCCCCCGAGTCCCTCGCCGCCGGGTCGGGCCAGGTGCTCTCCTGGATCACCTCGAACCTCGGCTGGGCCTTCGTCATCAGCGCGACCGGTTTCGTCGTCCTCGCGCTGGTCCTCGCCTTCAGCCGGCTGGGCCGCATCCGCCTCGGCCGCGACGACGAGCGTCCGCAGCACACGAGGACGTCGTGGATCGCCATGATGTTCTCGGCCGGCATGGGCATCGGGCTCATGTTCTACGGCGTCACCGAGCCGGTGACGCACCTCATGACGCCGCCCGAGGGCGACGTGCCGCCCGGGTCGGAGCAGGCCGCCAGCGAGGCGATGAGCTACACGCTCTTCCACTGGGGCCTGCACCCCTGGGCCATCTACGCGGTCGTCGGCCTGGCGCTCGCGTACTCGACGTACCGCAAGGGCCGGCCCGGCGGTTTCTCGGCCGCCTTCGCCCCGCTGCTGCGGGGGCCGCGGGCCGCCGGCACGGCCCGGGTCATCGACGTGCTGGCCATCTTCGCCACGATCTTCGGGTCGGCCGTCAGCCTCGGCCTCGGCGCCGCCCAGATCAACGGCGGGCTCTCGACGGTCTTCGGCGCGGGCAGCGGCACCGGCTGGCAGGTCGGGATCATCGTCGTGCTCACCGTCTGCTTCGTCGTGTCCGCCGTGAGCGGCATCGACCGCGGCATCAAGTACCTCTCCAACACCAACATGGTGCTGGCGGGGCTCCTCCTGCTCTTCCTCTTCGTCGTCGGGCCCACCGTCTTCATCCTCAACATGGGGCCCAACGCGCTCGGCGGCTACCTCAACGCGCTGCCCAGCATGTCGGTGCGCACCGGCGTCTTCGGCGGCACCGAGTGGCTCTCCGGCTGGACGATCTTCTACTGGGCCTGGTGGGTCTCCTGGACCCCGTTCGTCGGCGCCTTCCTCGCGAAGATCTCCCGCGGCCGGACGATCCGGGAGTTCGTCGTCGGCGTCATGCTCGTGCCGACGACCGTGAGCGTCGTCTGGTTCTCCGTCTTCGGCGGCACCGCCATCCACGAGCAGCTCGCCGGCACGGTCGACCTGCTCGACGGCAGCAGCCAGGAGGAGCAGATGTTCTCGCTGCTCGCGCAGTTCCCCTGGGCGGGCGCGACGTCGGTCCTCGTCGTGGTGCTCGTGGCGATCTTCTTCGTCTCGGGCGCCGACGCGGCGAGCATCGTGCTCGGCTCGCTGTCGAGCTACGGCGTCGACCACCCGCCGCGGTGGCTGACCGCCGCGTGGGGGGCCATGACCGGCGTCGTCGCGATCGTGCTCCTCTACGCGGGCGGGCTGACGGCGCTGCAGAACCTCACGATCATCGCGGCGGCGCCCTTCCTCGTCGTCATGGTGGCGCTGTGCGTCGCCCTCCTGCGCGACCTGCGCCAGGAGAGCCCGGCGGCGACGGCGACCGGTCCGCTGCCCCGGGTGGCGGCCCCGGACGGGGCGCCCCCCGCGGGACCGCCCGCCGCAGGACCCCCCACCGCGGTGCCGCCGGGCG
>NZ_JABEMA010000152.1 GCF_013004605.1 Pseudokineococcus marinus | reverse complement strand
GGAGGAGGGCGCCCGACCCGTCGGCCGTCCCGGCCCACCCTACGGGGCGGTGGCCGCGGCCCCCGGCGAGCGGGCGAGGGCCTAGCCGGCGAAGGGCCGGACCCGCAGCCCCCGGACGCCGGGGCGCACCGTGAAGAGCGCTCCGGCGAGCGGGTCGTCGTCGCGGTCGGCGCCCGGCTCGGCGCCCGGCTCGGCCTCCTCGAGGCCCTCGGCCGACGTCGTGATGAAGAGGTCGGCGAGGTCCGGGCCCCCGAAGGCGCACGCGGTGACCTGGCGGGCGCCGACGTCGACGACCGCCAGCAGGTCCCCGTCGGGCGAGATGCGGTGGACGGCCGAGCCGCCGAAGAGGGCCGCCCACACGCAGCCCTCCTCGTCGACGGCGAGCCCGTCCGGTCCGCCCCGCTCCTCCGGCGTCTCCCGCAGCGCTCGGCGCTCGACGACCTCGCCGGCGTCGTCGACGACGAGGCGCCACAGCCGCTGGGTCGGGGTGTCGTGGTAGTAGGCGCAGGACCCGTCGGGGGACCAGGCGAGGCCGTTGGAGATCGTCAGGCCCTCGAGGACGACGTGCACCGAGTGGTCGGGCTCGAGGCGGTAGAGCGTCGCGGCGCCCTCGCGGGCGTCGTAGGCCATCGACCCCGCGTAGAAGCGCCCCTGGGGGTCGCAGGCCCCCTCGTTGAAGCGGATCGTCGGGTCGTCCCACACGTCGGGCAGGCGGCGCGGCGGGACGCGGCCGAGGTCGCCCTCGTCGAGCAGGGCGAAGCAGCGCTCGAGGGCCACGACGAAGCCTCCCCGCTCCCGGGGGCGGACGACGGCGAGGACGTCGCCGAGGTGGTGCCGCTCGACGTCGTCGTCGGCGGCGCGCTCGCCGTCCCACCCCTCCGGCAGCGTCCACGAGAGCAGGTCGCCGCGGAGCATGTCGACCCAGCGCAGCGCGCCCGCCCTCTCGTCCCACACCGGGCCCTCGCCGTGGTGGGCCAGCGGAGACGTCAGCTGCCGGGCCTCCAGGCGCAGGCCGACCGCCGGGTCGCGGGGGTCGGGGCGCCCCGCCTCGACGTCGTCCGGCCGGGCGCCGGGTCGTCCGCCGTCGTGGGGGGCGGCGTCAGGGGACTCACGGTCTCCGGTCGGCGGGGTCATGCCCGCGAGTGTGCCGCCGGAGGCGGCCCCCGTCCTGCGCGCGCCGCGGACCTCCCCCCTCACCTCTGGGGCGACGTGTGGCCATGCCGCCCTCCCCCACCTCTCTCGCGGGACGACGTGTGGCCATGTCGCCCTCCGGTGCCCCGCGACTGGGGCGACGTGTGGCCATGTCGTCCTCGGGGCGGGCCGGACGGGGGACGCCGACGCCCTGACGGCGGCGCCGGGATGCAGCGGGCCCCCTCGCGCGTTGGAGGGGACATGCTCGATCCCCACGACCTCGTGGAGGTCTACGAGACCTCCGACCTCACCCCCGGCGAGCGGCCCGTGCTCGTCCACGCCCTGCGCGGCTTCGTCGACGCCGGGTCCGCGAGCTCGCTGGCGGTCAGCACGCTCCTGGCCGAGCTGGAGAACGAGCCCGTCGCGCGCTTCGACGCCGACCAGCTCGTCGACTACCGCGACCGCCGGCCGCGCATGACCTTCCGCACCGACCGCTTCGACTCGGTGACGATGCCCGAGATCCTCGTGCACGCCGTCCGGGACGCCGCCGGGCGCCCCTTCCTCGTGCTGTCGGGCCCGGAGCCGGACCTGCAGTGGGAGCGCTTCACGGCCGCCGTCCGCCTCCTCGCGGAGCGCTTTGACGTGCGCATGGTCGTGGGCCTCCACGGCATCCCCTGGGCGGCGCCGCACACGCGCCCCGTGGGACTCACCCCGCACGCCAGCAACCGCTCCCTCATCGCCGGGCGCCCGCGCTGGATCGGCGAGGTCGAGGTGCCGGGCCACGTCGGCGCGCTCCTCGAGCAGCGCCTCGGGCAGGCGGGCCTCCCGACGGTGGGCTTCACCGCGCACGTCCCGCACTACCTCGCGCAGGCCGACTTCCCGCCGGCCGCCGTCGCGCTGCTGGAGGCCCTCGGCGAGACGGCCGACCTCGAGCTGCCGACGGGACCGCTCGTGGCGGCGTCGAAGGACGTCCTCGCCGAGGTCGACCGCCAGGTCGCCGGCGACGAGGACACGCGCAGCGCGGTGACGGCGATGGAGCACACCTACGACGCCGTCCTCGCCGGCCGCGCGCTCGAGGGCCCGGGCCTGCTCGCGCCTTCGCTCCCGGCCGACGAGATGCCCGACGGCGACGAGCTGGCCGCCGACCTCGAGGCCTACCTCCGCGGCCTCGACGCCTCCGGTGACGACCGCGACCGCCCCTGGGCCTCCGAGGACACCGCGGCGCCGGACGCCGACGACGCGCCGGAGGGCACGACGGCGCCGGAGGGTGACGCGACGCCGGACGACGCGGCGGTCGACGGCGAGGAGCGCGACGACCCCGAGGGCGGGCAGGACGAGAACCGCGGCTGAGCGCCCGTCGGGGAGGCGCCGTCGCGCGTCTCCCCGAGCGGCCCCCGCCGGCGGACTTCGTAGCCCTTCGCCGCCGAGCGGGCCCCCGCCGGCGGACTTCGTAGCCCTCCTCCGCCGAGCCGGCTCCCGCGGGCGGACTTCGTAGCCCTTCTCCGCCGAGCCGGCTCCCGCGGGCGGACGCCGTGGCCCTCTCCGTGGTCGGGGCCGGCGTCCGCCCAGCGGCCCCGCCGCCCGCCGCCGGGGGCGCCCGGGGTAGGAACCTCGGGTGAGCCCTGCGCCCCTTCCCGTGCCCCCCACCGTGCTGGGGCCGGTCGACCGGGTGCCGGCGCCGCTGCTCATGGCCGTCTCGATCGGCAGCGTCCAGTTCGGCAGCGCCGTCGCGAGCACGCTCTTCCCGGCGCTGGGCGCGCCCGGCACTGTGCTGCTGCGGCTGCTGCTCGCGGGCGGCCTCCTCGCGGTGCTGCTGCGCCCGCGCGTGCACCGCTGGTCGGCGGGCGCGCTGGGGGGGTGCGCGCTGCTGGGGGCCGCCATGGCCGGCATGAACGCGCTGTTCTACCTCTCGATCGAGCGCCTGCCCCTCGGCGTCGCGGTGTCCGTGGAGCTGCTCGGCCCGCTCGTCCTGTCGGTCGTGCAGGCCCGCCGCGCGCAGGACGCGCTCTGGTCCGGGCTCGCCCTGGCCGGGGTCGTGCTCCTCGGCGTCCGGGCGCTCGGCGACGCCGGGGCCGGCGAGGGCCTCGACGTCCCGGGCCTCGTGCTGGCCGCCTCGGCGGGGGCGTGCTGGGCGGGCTACATCCTCGCCAGCGCCTGGGTCGGGCGGCTCGTGCCCGGCACGGGCGGGCTGGCCGTCTCCCTGCTCGTCGGCGCCGTCCTCGTGGCCCCCTTCGGGCTGGCGGGCGCGCTCGAGGTGGTCGAGCGTCCGGGCCTGCTGCTCGCGGCCCTGGCCGTGGCGCTCCTGTCCTCCGTCGTGCCCTACGGGGCCGACCTCGCGGCGCTGCGCCGCCTGCCCACCCGCGTCTTCGGCGTCCTCATGAGCCTGCAGCCGGTCGCCGCCGCGATCGCCGGGCTCGTGGTGCTGGGGCAGGGCCTGGCGACGGCCGAGCTCGTGGCGCTGGCGCTCGTCAGCACGGCGAGCGCGGGCGTGGCGCTCGGGCGCCGGCGCGGCGAGCCCGTGCAGGCCCGTCCGGAGGACGTCTCGCGCACGACCGGGCGCACCCGTCGGCGTCCTCGGCTACGCTGACGGTAGTCCAACGTTCACATACCCGTGGGCGTGGCACGAGAACCGAGCCGAGGAGGCCCCATGGCGACCAAGGTCGCGATCATCTACTACTCCATGACCGGCACCATCGACACGATGGCCCGCCGCCTGGCCGCGACGGCCGAGGAGCAGGGCGCCGAGGTGCGCCTCCTCGCCGTGGGCCGCGAGGACGCCGCCGGCGCCGAGGGCTCGACGGACCGCCCGCAGGAGCCGACCGCCGACGACATGGAGTGGGCGGACGTCGTCCTCTTCGGCTCCCCGTCGCGCTACGGCAACGTGGCCGGCCGCCTCAAGGTCTTCATCGACAGCCTGGGCGGCCTGTGGGCCAAGGGCCTGCTGGCGAACAAGGTCTACGCCGGCTTCACCGCGTCGCAGACGCTGCACGGCGGCCAGGAGGCCGTCCTGCTCAGCCTCTACACGACCATCCACCACTTCGGCGGCATCGTCGTGACCCCGGGCTACACCGACGGCTCGAAGTTCGTCGACGGCAACCCCTACGGCGTCGGCCACGTCACCGGCGGCGGCAACGACGCCCCGGTCGACGACGTCACCAACGGCGCCCTCGACCACATGGTCACCCGCGCCATCTCGGTGAGCCGCAAGCTCACCGCCTGAGCACCCGCACGCCCCGAGGGGCCCGCACCCGCACGGGTGCGGGCCCCTCGTCGTCCCGGGCAGTCCCTCGCCCTGGGGCCCTCGCCCTGGGGCCCTCGCCCCGGGGCCCTCGACCCGGGGAGCGCCGGGCCGGCTACCGCGAGCGCACGTACCGGTCGACGTCGGCCGTGCGCCCCGCGAGCAGGACCTCGTCGCCGTAGGCGAGCGTCGTGCTCGCGTCCGCGTAGGTGAACTCCTCGGCCCCGGCGTGCTTGACGGAGACGACCGTGACGCGGTGGCGGCGCCGCAGGCCGCTCTCGCCGAGCGGCACGCCCACGAGGTCCTGCGGCGGGGTCGCCGTGGCCAGCACCCAGTCGCGGCTCACCTGCAGGTAGTCGCTGACCTCGCCGGACACGAGGTGCGCCAGGCGCGCGCCCATCTCCTCCTCGGGCAGGACGACGTGGTGGGCGCCGACGCGGCGCAGGATCCGCTCGTGCTGGCGGTCGAGGGCCTTGGCCCAGATGTGCTCGACGCCGAGCTCGTCGAGCAGCGCCGTCGTGAGGATGCTCGAGTGCTGGTCGCTGCCGACGGCGACGACGGCGCGGTCGAAGTCGGGGACGCCCAGCTCCTCGAGGGCCTCCCGGTCGGTGCAGTCCGCGGCGACGACCTGGCCGATCTGGCCCGCCATCCGCTGGACGACGACGGGGTCGCGGTCGACGGCGAGCACCTCCGCGCCGCGCCGGACGAGCTCGAGGGCGAGGGCCGTGCCGAAGCGGCCGAGCCCGATGACGACGACGGGGGTCAGGCGGTCAGCCAACGATGGTCCTCTCCTCGGGGTACTGCGTGCGGCGGGAGCGCTCGCGCAGGGCCAGGGCCGTGGCGAGCGTCAGCGGCCCCACCCTGCCCGCGAGCATGAGCGCCACCAGCACGAGCTGCGCGCTGGTGGGCAGGTCGGCCGTGATCCCGGTGGACAGGCCCACGGTGGCGAAGGCCGACACGGCCTCGAAGAGCGCCTGGTCGAGCGAGACGCGCGAGAGGTCGAGCAGGAGCGAGGTGCCGACGACGGCGAGCGCCGTCCCGAGGAGGGCCACCGACAGCGCCTGCCGCTGCGTGGCCTGCGGCACCCGGCGGCGCCCCACGACCACGGCGGGCTCGCCGCGCACCTCGGCCCAGACGACGAAGGCGAGCAGCCCGAACGTCGTCACCTTGATGCCGCCGGCCGTGCCGGCGCTGCCGCCCCCGATGAACATGAGCACGTCGGTGAGGAACAGCGTCTCGGGGCGAAGCGCACCGATGTCGACGGCGTTGAAGCCGGCGGTGCGGGCCATGACGGACGCCGTGAACGCGCCCAGCGCCCGGTCCTCGGGGTCCAGGGCGCCCAGCGTCGCCGGGTTGCTCACCTCGCCCACGAGGTAGCCGACCGTCCCGACGACGAGGAGCACCGCCGTGACCGCGACCGTGATCCGCGTCAGGACCGACCACCGCGACGGGCGTCGCCAGGAGCGCACGAGCTCGAAGACGACGGGGAAGCCGAGGCCGCCCACGACCACGGCCGCGCAGACGGCGCCGAGGACCACCGGGTCGCCGGCGTACCCGACGAGGCTGTCGGCGTTCGTCGAGAACCCGGCGTTGTTGAAGGCCGAGACGGCGTGGAAGACGCCGTCGTAGAGCGCCGCGCCGAGCCGCTCGTCGTACTCCGCGGCGAAGCGGGCGGTGAGGACGACGGCGACGACGGCCTCGCAGACCAGGCTGAAGAGGACGACGCGACGCACGACCCGCCGCACGTCCGCGCTCGTGAGCGTCTTCGTCTCCGTCTGGGCGACGAGCCGGGCCCGCAGGCCGAGCCGGTGGCGCAGCAGCAGCGCGATGAGCGTCGCCAGCGTCATGATCCCCAGCCCGCCGGCCTGGATGAGCAGGAGGATGACGACCTGGCCGAAGAGCGACCAGTACGAGCCGGTGTCGACGGTCGCGAGCCCGGTGACGCACACGGCCGACACGGCGGTGAAGAGGGCGTCGACGAGCGGCGCCCGCTCGCCGGACGCCGTGGCGAGGGGCAGCGACAGCAGCGCCGTCCCGACCGCGGAGGCGCCCGCGAAGCCGCCGACGACGACGAGCGCCGTCGCCCGCCCGGGCGAGTCGTCGCCTGTTCGCCCTACGAAGCCGCACCCCGGGGCGAGTCGTCGCCAGCTCGCCCCGCGGCGCTCCCGCTCGGGGCGAGTCGTCGCCTACTCGCCCTGCCCACCGGCCAGACGCTCGACGACCGCCGCGACGCGACGGGCGCGCACGGCCGGGGTGGACGCCGTCACGACGCGGAAGCACGCGGCGTAGCGGTCCTGCGCGGGCTGCCCCGCGAAGGCGGCGGCGACGGCGGGGTCCGCGTCCAGGGCCGCCTGCAGGTCCTCGGGGACGACCATGTCGGCGGGTCCGGCGTACGCGCGGTCCCACCGCCCGTCGGCCTGCGCGCGCTCGACCTCGGCCGCCCCGCGCGGGCGCATCCGACCGGACTCGGCGAGCAGCGCGACGGCGACCGTGTTGCGGGCGGACCACAGGCTCCGCGCCCGGCGGGGCGTGAAGCGCTGCCAGTAGGCGCGCTCGTCCCCCCGGCGCGACTGCCCGTCGATCCAGCCGCTGCACAGCGCCTCCTCCAGCGCCTCGGCGTAGACGAGCGTCGTCGGACCGCCGCCGTCGGCGGCCGCGGCCTTGCGCGCGAGCCGCAGCCACACGCCGTCGCTGGTGCTCTCGTGCTCGTCGAGCCAGGCCCGCCAGGCGGCGGCGTCGGCGACCGTCAGCTCGGGCTGCTCGGGGCGGGGGCGCGGGGCGCGCGCCGACGTCGGCGGGTCGACGGTCACGGCGCCCTCCCTCGTGGCTCGGGGGGCCCATCGTGCGGTCCCGCGGCGCCGCGCACCAGACCCGGGGGGGTGCACCGCTCCGCTCGAGCCACGCGGACGCGCTCCCGGCCGCCCCGCCTCGACCTCGTGCGGGGTGGGCTGCCGCGGGTCCAGGTGGCAGCACCTGGTCGGGCTCTACGCCGTCGTGGTGCTGCCCCCTGCCGCGCCGGGGGGCGGCACCGCGGCGAGGAGGGCCGCCGGCCGCTCGAGCAC
>NZ_JABEMA010000151.1 GCF_013004605.1 Pseudokineococcus marinus | reverse complement strand
GTGAGCCCGAGCGGGCGGCCCGCGAGCCCGCGGGGCCGGGAGAGGCCGCGCGCCACCTCGCGCAGCGCCCGCGCCGCCGGCGCGTCCGGCTCGGCCAGCACGAGGGGGACGCCGGCGTCCCCGCCCTCGCGGACGCGGACGTCGAGCGGCACCTGGCCGAGGAAGGGGACAGGGACGCGCAGCAGGTCGCCGAGGCGCTCGACCACGGCCTCGCCGCCGCCGCTGCCGAAGACCTCGACGCGCGAGCCGTCGGGCATCTCCATCCAGCTCATGTTCTCCACCACGCCGGCGACCGACTGCTTCGTCTGACGGGCGACCGCGCCGGCGCGCTCGGCGACCTCCGCGGCCGCGGCCTGCGGCGTCGTGACGACGAGCAGCTCGGCGCCGGGCAGCAGCTGGGCGACGCTGATGGCGATGTCGCCCGTGCCGGGCGGCAGGTCGAGGAGCAGGACGTCGAGGTCGCCCCAGTGCACGTCGGTGAGGAACTGCTCGAGGGTGCGGTGGAGCATCGGGCCGCGCCAGACGACCGGCGCGTTGCCCTGCGTGAACATGCCGATCGAGACGACCTTCACGTCGTGGGCGACCGGCGGGATGATCATGTCGTCGACGCGCGTGGGGGCCGTGGTGACCCCGAGCATCCGCGGCACCGAGAAGCCGTGGACGTCGGCGTCGAGGACGCCCACGCGCAGGCCGTCGGCGGCCATGGCGGCGGCGAGGTTGACCGTCACGCTGGACTTGCCGACCCCGCCCTTGCCGGAGGCCACCGCGACGACGCGCGTGAGCGAGCCGGGGCCGAAGGGCACCTCGCGGGCGGGCCGGCCGCCGCGCAGCACGTCCTTGAGGGCGGCGCGCTGGGCGTCGTCCATGACGCCGAGGGCCACGCGCACCGAGGCCACGCCCTCGAGGGCGGAGACCTCACGGGTGACGTCGCGCTCCAGCTGGGCCTTGAGCGGGCAGCCCGCCGTCGTGAGCGACACCTCCACCGCGACGTCGGCCCCGTCCACGGCCACCGAGCGCACCATGCCGAGGTCGGTGATGGGCCGGCGGATCTCGGGGTCGAGCACGCGGCCCAGGGCCTCGCGCACGAGCGTCTCGGTGGGGCTCATGCCTCCAGCGTAGGTGCGCCCCGGCGCCCGTCCTGACGGCCCGGGTCCCGGCTCCGGTCCCGGCTCTGGTCAGGGCCCTGGTCACGGTCCGGGCGGCCGTCGGGGCGCCCGCGCGACCGCCCGCGGCCCCGCTCCCCGTCGTCGCGGCCGCCGTCGAGCTCCTCGACGAGCTGCCGCAGCTCGCTGCGCAGGAAGTCGCGGGTCGCGACCTCCCTCAGGGCGATCCGCAGGGCGGCCACCTCGCGGGCGAGGTACTCGGTGTCCGCGAGGTTGCGCTCAGCCCGCTGCCGGTCCTGCTCGAGCGCCACCCGGTCGCGGTCGTCCTGGCGGTTCTGCGCGAGGAGGATCAGCGGCGCCGCGTAGGAGGCCTGCAGCGACAGCATCAGCGTGAGGAAGAGGAACGCGTACGGGTCGAAGCGCAGGTCCGCCGGCGCCAGGGTGTTCCAGAGGACCCACAGCACGATGAAGCCGGACATGTAGATGAGGAACCGCGGGGTGCCCATGAAGCGGGCGAAGGCCTCCGACAGCCGTCCGAAGGCCTCGGGGTCGATGCTCGGGCGCGGCACGAACCGCCGCCTCGTCTCCTGCGGGCTGTCCAGCCCCGGCCCGCGCCGGCGCGCCGCCGTCCGCTCCCGTGCCATGCCTCGTCCCTCCTCCGCCTGGGTCGGCCGTCCTGCTCGTGCGCGCCCCGGTGGGGAGCGGCGTGCGCGCCCCGGCCGCCCCCCGACGGGGCGCGGACCGGGACGGTCCTGCTGGTCGTGCCGGTCGCCGCTCAGCGCGCGGCGCCGCCGCCCGTCGCCAGGTCGGCGTCGTCCTGCTCGCGCCAGTCCTCGGGGAGCACGTGGTCGAGCACGTCGTCCACCGTCACGACCCCCAGCAGGCGGCCCGCCGGGTCCGTGACCGGCACCGAGACGAGGTTGTAGACGGCGAGCCGCCGCGCGACGACGCCGAGCGGCGCCTCCGGCGGCAGGCCGTCCACGTCCGTGTCGAGGATGGACCCCAGCTGCTCGTGGGGGGCCACCCGCAGCATGGCCTGGATGTGGACGAGCCCGAGGTAGCGCCCCGTCGGCGTCTCCAGCGGCGGCCGGCACACGTACACCGACGCCGCCTCGGCGGTCGACAGGTCGCTGCTGCGCACGAGGGCGAGGGCCTCCGCGACCGTCGCCTCCGGGCCCAGCAGCACGGGCTCGGGCGTCATGAGGCCGCCGGCCGTCTCCTCGTCGTAGGCCAGCAGGCGGCGGACGTCGGCGGCCTCGTCGGGCTCCATGAGCTGCAGGAGCGTCTCCTTGGCGTCCTCCGGCAGCTCGCCGAGGACGTCGGCCGCGTCGTCGGCGTCCATCGCCTCGAGGACGTCGGCCGCGCGCTCCCGCGCCAGGCCGGTGACGACCTCGACCCGGTCCTCCTCGCCGAGCTCGGCGAGGACGTCGGCGAGGCGGTCGTCGGCGAGCTCGGCCGCCAGCTCGAGGCGACGGCGGCCCGACAGGTCGTGGAGGGCCTCGGCGATGTCGGCCGGCTTCATGTCCTCGAAGGTCGCCACGAGCAGGCTGGCGCCCTGCGCCCCGGCGGGCGCCCCGAGCAGGCCGCGCACCTCGTCCACGTGCACGAGCAGGGTCTCGCCGCGGCGGCCGCGCAGGCGCGAGCCGAGCCCCCCGGGCACCCCGCGCCGGACGAAGACCCGCATGACCTCGAGGTCGCGCGGGCCCGGCCGCTCGAGCGCGAGGTCCTCCACGGTGGCCGTCCCCGACCCGTCGAGGAGCTCGACGCGCCGCTCCAGCACCTCGGCCAGGAGCAGCACCTCGCTGCTGCGCTGCTCGAAGCGGCGCATGTTGACGAGGCCCGTGGTGATGACCTGCCCGGCGTCCATCGCCGTCACGCGCGTCATGGGCACGAAGACGCGCCGGCGCCCGGGGACCTCGACGACGAGGCCCACGACCCGCAGGCGCCGCCCGTCGCCGCGCAGCACGCTGACGACGTCGCGCACGCGCCCCACCTGGTCGCCCAGGGGGTCGAAGACGGGGAGCCCGGCCAGCCGCGCGGCGAAGATCCGGGACGGGCTGCTCACGCCCGTCAGCGTAGCCGCGCCGCGCGGCCCCGCCCGGCGGCTCCGGAGGCGACGGCGGGCCCCCGACGGCCGACCGCGCGGGGCCGGCGGCGGGGCCCGGGGAGGGCCGCGGACTCGCGGGTGCGGCCCGCGGGCGCCGGTCGTAGCGTCGAGGGCATGACGATCAGCGAGACCTCGAAGGACTCCTCCACCGCCCTCGACGGCGCCCCGGAGATCGCGTACACGATCCCGGGCATGGCGCAGGACGCCGGCGCCCAGGTGGTGAAGAACCTGCAGGAGCGGCTCAACGCCCTCACCGACCTGCACCTCACGCTCAAGCACGTGCACTGGAACGTCGTGGGCCCGAACTTCATCGGGGTCCACGAGATGCTCGACCCCCAGGTCGACAGCGTCCGGGAGATGGCGGACTCCGTCGCCGAGCGCATCTCGGCCATGGGCGGCAGCCCGGTCGGCACCCCCGGCCACCTCGTCGCCCAGCGCTCGTGGGACGACTACTCCATCGGTCGCGCGGGCACGATCGAGCACCTCGGGGCGCTCGACCTCGTCTACCAGGGCGTCATCGCCGACTACCGCGCGGCGATCGAGTCCGTCGGCGAGCTCGACCCCATCACCGAGGACATGCTCATCGACCACTCGACCGACCTCGAGCAGTTCCACTGGTTCGTCCGCGCGCACCTGGAGAACGCGGGCGGCGAGGTGTCGAGCTCCGGCGCGAAGAGCGAGGTCCAGGCGGCCAAGCAGGCGGGGGAGAAGCGCTTCGGCGAGTGACGCCCTCCGGACGCGGCCGGGGAGGAGGCGCGCATGGCCGTCCCCCCGGCCGTCGGTCCGGAGACCGACCGCGTCGCGGAGCCCCCGGTCTCGTCCGGCGACGTCGCCGCCGAGCGGAGCGCCCCGCACGTCCGACGGCGCTGGCGCGCCGCGGGCGCCCTCCTCGGGGCGGCGCTGGGCGTCCTGGCCCTGTCCCTCGTCGTCCGCCAGCTCGGCAGCGCCGACCCCCTGACGGCCCTGCGGCAGGCCCACCCGGGGTGGCTCGCGCTCACCGCCGTCGCGGCGGTCGTGCCCTTCGCGGGAGCCACGGCCACCGTCATGGCCTTCTCGCCCGTGCCGCTGCGCCTGCGCCCAACGGCGGCCGTCCAGGTGGCGGGCACCTTCCTCAACCTCCTCGGCCCCGCCGGGCTCGGCGGGATGGCCCTCAACGTCCGGTACCTCTACCGGCGGGGCGCCTCGACGCCCGCCGCCGTGGCGTCCGTCCTCGCCATCCAGGTCGTCTCCGTCCTCGTCACCGCGCTCGTGCTCGTGGCGGCGGTCCTCTCCTCGGGGCGCACGGCGAGCGGCGTGCGGCTGCTGCCCGACGAGGTGACGCTCCTCACCGTCCTCTCCGTCGTCGTGGCGGCCCTCGGCACCCTGCTCGTGCCGCGCCTGCGGCGGGCGGTCGTGGCTCGTCTGCGTGCCCCCGCGGGGCGCGCCCTGGCCGTGCTGCGCGACCTCGCGCGCCACCCGGCGCGCCTGGGCAGGGGGGCCCTGGGCAGCGGCCTCGTGACCGGCGGCTTCCTGGCCGCCCTCGGCCTGAGCCTGCGCGCCTACGGGGCCGACGTCCCGCTGCTCGAGCTCGCCGTCGTCCTCTTCGCGGGGACGGCCGTGGGCAGCGTCTTCCCGACGCCGGGCGGCATCGGGACCGTCGAGGCGGCCATCGCCGCCGGCCTCGTCGCGGTCGGCGTCGACCCGGTGCCGGCCGTGCTCGCGTCGGTGACCTACCGCGTGGCCACGCTGTGGCTGTGGGTCCTGCCCGGGTGGCTCCTGGCCGTCCTCCTGCGCCGCGCCGGGCACGTCTGACCCGCGCCCTCTGCGGGGTCGATCCCTGGGAGGTCGCCGGACCCGGGCTGTGAGGCCGCACCGAGCTGGTGGGGGAGGAGCGTCCCGGGTGGTGGCGCCCCCGGGGGCGGCGGATGATCACGACCATGTCCAGCCCCTTCACCTCCGCCCGCAACCGGCAGGGCGTCCCCACCGCGCCGACGGGTGAGGAGGTCGCCTCCTACGAGACCTACGCCGCCGCCCAGGCCGCGGTGGACTTCCTCTCCGACGAGCACTTCCCCGTCCAGCACGTGACGATCGTCGGCACCGACCTGCGCATGGTCGAGCGAGTCCTGGGCCGCCTCACCTACGGGCGCGTCGCGGGGGCGGGGCTGGCGTCCGGCGCCTGGATCGGCCTGCTCATCGGCCTCATCCTGCTGCTCCTGTCGCCGCCCGACGCCGGGCTCGTCGCCATCCTCCCGGCGGTGCTCATCGGTGCGGCCTTCGGCCTCATCCTCAGCCTCGTCAGCTACGCGGCCTCCCGCGGCCGGCGCGACTTCACGTCCGTGAGCCAGATCGTCGCCTCGCGCTACGCCATCTTCTGCTCCCAGGAGCAGACCGGCGCCGCTGGCGCGCGAGCAGGTGCCGGCGTCGCCGGCCCCCGGCGCCGGGGCGTCGGAGGGCGAGGAGGGCCCGGCGCGCGTCAGCGGTCCGACGTACAGCGAGATGGTCGCCCGGCAGCGCGAGCAGGAGCGGGCGCGCGCCGAGGGAGAGGATCCGGCCGGGCGCGCGGAGGACGCCCCCCGCTGACGCCGCGCGTGGCGGCCGGCTCCCCCCGGAGAGGCGGTACGTCGGGAGCGACGCACGCGGGGCGGCGACACCAGCAGGGGCGGCGGCACCAGCAGGGGCGGGGCACCGGACGACGTCCGGAGCCCCGCCCCTCCTGCGTGCCCGGCGCCCGGGCCGGGGGGGCCGGTCAGCCCCGGAGCGAGGCCATCCACTCCTCCACGGCGCCCGGCTCGCGCGGGAGGGCGGCGGAGAGGTTCTCGCAGCCGTCGGCCGTGACGAGGACGTCGTCCTCGATGCGCACGCCGATGCCCCGGAGCTCCTCGGGGACGAGCTCGTCGTCGCTCTTGAAGTACAGCCCGGGCTCGATGGTGAAGACCATGCCGGGCTCGAGGACGGCGTCGAGGTACATCTCCCGCCGCGCCTGCGCGCAGTCGTGGACGTCGAGGCCCAGGTGGTGCGAGGTGCCGTGGACCATCCAGCGGCGGTGCTGGCCGCCCTCGGCCGACAGGGCCTCCTCGGCGCCCACCGCGAGCAGGCCCCACTCGTCGAGACGGGCCGCGATGACGCGCATGGCCGCCTCGTGGAGGTCGCGGAAGCGCGAGCCCGGGCGGGCCACGGCGAAGGAGGCGTCCGCCGCGTCGAGCACCGCCTGGTAGACGCGGCGCTGCGGCTCGGTGAAGCGGCCGTCGACCGGCAGGGTCCGGGTGACGTCGGCCGTGTAGAGGCTGTCGACCTCGACCCCGGCGTCGAGGAGCACGAGCTGCCCCGGGCGCACCGGGCCGTCGTTGCGGGTCCAGTGCAGGGTGCAGGCGTGCTCGCCGGCGGCGGCGATCGTCTCGTAGCCGACGCCGTTGCCGTCCTCCCGGGCCCGGGCGGCGAAGGCGCTCTCGACGACCCGCTCGCCGCGCACGTGGTCCAGGGCGCGCGGCAGCGAGCGCACGACGTCCTCGAAGCCGCTGGCGCTGGCGGCCACGGCCAGGCGCATCTGCTCGACCTCGTGCTCGTCCTTGACGAGCCGCAGCTCCGACAGGGCGACGACGAGCTCGTCGTCGGCCACCTCGGCGGCCGCCGGGTCCGTGCCGGCAGCCGTGCGCAGGGCGGAGACGCGGGCGGTCAGCGCCGGGTCGGCGTCCGCGACGACGCGCAGCGGCGCACCGCCCTCGGCGAGGAGGTCGTCCAGGTCGCGCACATCCCGGCACGTCAGCCCGAGCTCGGCCTCGGCGTCGGCGAGCGAGGGGCGCGCGCCCACCCAGAACTCGCCGTAGCGGGCGTCGGCGAAGAACTCCTCCGACGTCCGCGGCGTGCGGGGGCGGAAGAGCAGGACGGCCTCGTGCCCCTCCTGCCGGCCCCCCTCCGGCCGGCCGCCGTCCTGCTGGGCGCCGTCCTCGGACCCGCGGGGGTCGAGGACGAGCACGGCGTCGGGCTCGCGCTCACCGCCCAGGCCCGTGAGGTGGGCGAAGGCGGAGTGGGCGCGGAAGCGGTAGTCCGTGTCGTTGGAGCGGGTCTTGAGCGGACCCGCCGGGATGACGAGGCGCTCGCCGGGGAACATCCGCGAGACCTCGGCGCGGCGGGCGGCCGCGAAGGGGTCGAACAGCGGCGAGCCGATGCTCCACCGGTCGGAGCCGACCTGCTGCGGGTAGATCCCGAGGGAGGACAGGACGTACCAGGCGGACATCTCGCCGTTGTCCTCGTCGCCGGGGTAGCCCTGGCC
>NZ_JABEMA010000150.1 GCF_013004605.1 Pseudokineococcus marinus | reverse complement strand
CGCCCGTCGTCGCGCAGCCGGCCGCGTCGTGCGCGCGCACGCCACGGGAGACCCGGTCGAGGCCGCCGTCGCCGAGGTGGCCCTGGCGCTGCACCTGACGACCGCGGCCGCCGCCCACCTCGTCGACCAGGCGCTGGCGCTGACCACCGACCTCACGGCCACCTACGCCGCGCTGGCGGCCGGCACCACGGACGAGGCCCGCGCGAAGGTGGTCGTCGACGGGACGGCGCACCTGTCCGCGGCGTCGGCGCGGCGGGTCGACGCGCTGCTGCAGCCCGCCGAGCTCGCCGGGCTGACGACGGCCGAGCTCCGCGCGCGGGTGCGGCACCTCGCCGCCGTGGTCGAGCCCGCCGAGCAGGCCGACCGGAGCCGGGAGGGCGTCTGCGCCCGCGGCGTCCGCCTGCTGCCCCTGGACGACGGGCTGGCCGAACTGCGCGCCACCGGTCCCGCGCTCGACCTGG
Source organism: Pseudokineococcus marinus (assembly GCF_013004605.1). GTDB lineage: Bacteria > Actinomycetota > Actinomycetes > Actinomycetales > Quadrisphaeraceae > Pseudokineococcus > Pseudokineococcus marinus. Next base: position 7,015 of record NZ_JABEMA010000150.1, on the reverse strand, counting down.
CGTCCGCCTTCGACGCCCTCACCGGCGCCGCCCGCGCCCGCTCGGGGCCGCACGGGCGCACCGACCCCCACGCGGCGCTGAGCGCCGGGGTCGACCCGCTCGTGGTCGACCCGGCGTCGCTGCCCGACCGCCGGGGCGTCGACGCTCGGCGCTTCGACGCGCTCGTCGACGTCCTCGTGCGGCCGCCGGCGGGGGTCGCGGAGCCCGCTGCGACCGCCGGGCGCGCGACCGACGACGACGCCGACGACCACACGGCCGAGCGCGCCGGCGCGCACGGCGGTCGCTGCCACGGGCCGCAGGTGGTCGTCGCGATGACGAGCCTGCTCGGCCTCGACGACGAGCCCGCGCAGCTGGCGGGCGTCGGGCCCGTCCCCGCCGCCCACCTCGCCGAGCACCTGCGCCACCACCCGTTCCGCCGGGCCTTCACCGACCCCGCCACCGGGCGGCTGGTCGCTCTGGACGGGCACCTCCTGCGCGTCGCAGGCGGCGCGGGCTCCCGGAGCGCTGTGACGGTGCCGCTGCCGGGGATGCAGCGGATCCTCGCCGGGGGCTCACCGGCAGCCGACAGGGAGGCGGTCGAGGAGGCAGCCGTCGGCGAGCCGGCGGACCGAGCGCCGGCGGTGAGCGAGTCGAGTGACGCAGGCGCTATAAGGAAGGGGCCCCCCGAGAGCGACCCGCCGTCCAGCGCCGCACCGCCCGACGCCGCCACCCCGTCGGCTCCCTCGGCGACCACCGGTCCTCCCGGACGCCGTCGCGGCGCACCAGCGCGTCCTCGCCTGGCCTGTCCCGTCGCCGCCGCCGGAGGCGGCCCGTACACGCCGAGCGCGGCCACGCAACGGCACCTGCGCGCAGCGCGGACCCGGTGCGCCTTCCCCGGCTGCCGCGTGCCGGCCGACCGCTGCGACCTCGACCACGTGGAGCCGTACGCGACCGGCGGACCCACGTGCCCGTGCAACCTCCACCCCCTGTGCCGGCGCCACCACCTGGCCAAGCACCGCTTCGGCTGGCGGGTGCGACGCCCCGCCGGTGGCGCCGGCCCGACCCGCTGGGCGAGCCCGCTGGGCCAGGTCGCCACCACGCGCGCCGAGCCGCTGCTGCCGCCCGCCACCCACGCCGCCTCCGGTGCGTCTGGTGCCACTGGGCCTGCGGGGAGCGGGACAGCCCGTTCGCTCGAGCCGACCTACCCGGCGTGCGACGCGGGCGCCGACGACGCGCGGTGGACCCGCAGCTGCGAGGCCCGCGACCTAGAGGGGCTCGGGGAGGGTGGGTGCCAGCAGGAGGAGCGGCAGCACGGTGAGCGCCAGCGGGGGGACGGCGGCGACCCGCGCCCCGACGACCGCGGCGCCGACCCGGCGCCACCGGACTCCTGGGGCGGCGGGGACCCGCCCTTCTGAGGAGGCCGAGGCGCTCGACCCGGCCGCTGGACACCGCGGGCGCGCCCGGGGTCGCCAGGCCGAACGGAGGCCGACGGCGCGGCGGTCCGCCGCCTCACCCGTCGACGACGGCCTTGCCCGGGTTGAGGATGCCGAGGGGGTCGAAGGCGGCCTTCACGGCGGCGTGGACGTCCATCGACACGTCGCCCAGCTCCTCGCGCAGCCAAGCCCGCTTGAGCAGCCCGACCCCGTGCTCCCCCGTGAGCGTGCCGCCGAGGCGCTGCGCCAGCGCGAAGACCTGGCAGGCGGCGTCCCAGGGCGCCCCGGACAGGACGTCCTCGCCTTCGGGCACGACGAGGACCGGGTGGAGGTTGCCGTCGCCGGCGTGCGCGAAGACGGCGATGCGGACGCCCGTCCGGCGGGAGACCTCCTCGACCCCCGTCACGGCGTCGGCGAGCCGGGAGCGCGGCACCGCGACGTCCTCGATGACGGCCTGCCCGAGCCGCTGCAGCGCCGGCAGGGCCTCCCGGCGCGCCGTCATGAGCTCGGCGGCGCGCGCGGGGTCGGTCGTCGTCTCCGCCTCGAGCGCCTCGGCGGAGACGGCGGCGAGCACGGCCTCGGCCTCGGCGGCCGCACCCTCGCCGTCGGTCTGCGCGAGCAGCAGGGCGGCGCCGCGGGCGCGCAGGTCGGTGCCCCGGGCGGCGTCGACGGCCTCGAGCGTCGCCGCGTCGACGAGCTCGAGCACCGCGGGCTGGACGCCGGCGCGGGTCACCGCGACGGCGGCCCGGGCGGCGGCCGCGACGTCGGCGAAGAAGGCGCTCGTCGTCGCCTGCTGCCGGGGCCGCGGGCGCAGCCGCAGCGTCGCCTCGACGACGACGCCGAGCGTGCCCTCGGAGCCGACGAGCAGGGCGGTGAGGTCGTAGCCGGCGACCCCCTTCGTCGTCGCGCGCCCCGTGCGCAGCACGCGCCCGTCGGCGAGCACGACCCGCAGGCCGAGGACGGCCTCCCGGGTGGCGCCGTGCTTGGCGCAGCGCAGGCCCCCGGCGTTGGTGGCGATGCTGCCGCCGACGCTCGCGAGAGCGGCGCTCGCCGGGTCGGGCGCGTACATCAGCCCGTGCTCGGCCGCGGCGGCGTCGAGGTCGGCGACGAGGACGCCCGGCTCCACGACGGCGACCTGGTCGTCGACGCGGAGGTCGAGCACGCGGTCCATGCCCGAGACGTCGAGGACCAGCTCACCGGTCGTCGCGGACGCCGCGCCGGCGAGACCCGTGCCGGCGCCGCGCGTCACGACGGGCGTGCGCTCCGCCGTCGCCCGCCGCAGGACGGCGACGACGTCCTCGGTGCTGCGCGCCCGCACCACCCCGTCGGGCAGGCCGGCGGGCCGGTGGCCCGACCAGTCCGTCGACGCCGCCTCGCGGCTCGCCCGGTCCACCAGGACCTGCGGCCCCGGGTCCCCGTCGTGCACCGCCACGGCCACCTCCTCGTCGCTCCGCCGGTCCCGCGCAGGGCGGCCCCCCACGGTCGCACGGCCGCCGCGTCGACCGCCGTCTCCACCTCTCTGCGACCAGCGCTAGAGCCGGGCAGACGACGGTCGACGCGTCGTCGTGGCCGTCAGGACGTCGCGAGCACCGCCCGCGCGAAGCCGGCCGCACGGGCCTGCAGCCCGGCGACGCGCTCGGCGCGCGCCGCCTCGAGGTCGAACCCCTCGTAGGGCAGGGGCGGGGTCCGGCGGACGTTGGCCGAGCACTCGAAGCCCTCGCACACGAGGGTCCCGACCGTGTCCCCGGCGCGCCCGGCCGCCCCGGCCCGGCGCGCGGAGCGCAGGACGACGTCGGCCGGGAGCTCGACGTCCTGGCACCACGCGCACTGGGCGCGCCGGCGCGGTGCGGCGGAGGCCTGCAGGAGCAGGAGGCCGACGGGCCGTGCGTCCACCGGCACGACGGCGTAGGAGCGCCGCGGCAGCTTCGCGTCGCGCCAGCCGAGGACGTCGAGGCGGTCCCAGTCGAGGGTCTCGAGCTCGGGCGGGGGGCTCATGTCGGCGAGCTCCTTGCGAGAGGCGCCGACGAAGCAGGAACGGATCTGGGCAGCGGTCAGGGGGAGCACGTCATCACCGATCGGGAGGGCGCGGGCACGAGCCCGCGGGCGTCGTCCGGGGGGCGGGCCCCGCGGCGGCGCGCCAGAGCCCCCGCTCGAGCGCGGGAGGGCTGGACGTCGGGTGCCGCGGAGCCGCTGCCGGTGCACCGCGCGGCCCACGACGGGCGGGGCGGGCACCGGGCGGCGGCTACCTGCTGCCGGCGGACGAGCCGCCGACCACCTCCGGGCGCCGCGGCGCCGTCCGGGACGAGTCGGTCACGCCCGGGACGGTACGCCGAGCTCGACGTCCGGTCGACCGTGGTGCGGCCGCCGCCGTCCACGCGGACCTCGCTGCCCCCGTCACGTCGCCGGGCACCCGCGCCGTGCCCGCCACGTCCCGCCCTCCCGCGTCAGCCCTCGCCGGCCGACCGCCGTCGGCCCGACCGGACGCTCTGCTCGTCAGCTGTGGGCGTCAGCTGTGGGCGTCGACGTACGCCTGCGGGTCCCGGTCGCTCGAGTCGACGCCGTGGCCGTCGGCGTGCTCCGCCTCGTAGACGGCGAAGGCGACCGCGAGGTCGTGGCGCTCCTGCGGCGTGGCGTGGTGGCGGAAGTCCGGCAGCGCCTCGCGCTCCTCCTCACCCATGTGGTCGTCGTTGGCCTCGCGGGCCGCGTGGACGGCGTCCCACCACTCCTGGCTGCCGATCTCGTGCTCCCGCGCGGCGCGGACGCCCTTGCGGATGTCGTCGTGGTCGTCGACGGCGTCGAGGGTCTCGTCCTCGGCGCTGTCCTTGTCGCCCTCGCCCTTCCCGAGCTGCAGCAGCCGCGGGTAGAAGAGCTCCTCCTCCGCCTGGGCGTGGACCTCGAGCAGCACCTCGAGGCGGTGCCAGACGATGCCGAGCGCCCGGGCGTCGTCGCGGGGCACCTCGTCGAGGATGGCGAAGAGGCGCCGCTGCTCGTCGTGGTCGTGGAGGATGTAGTCGCAGATGTCCATGCGCGGAGGGTGGCACCGCACCCCGGGGCCCGCAGGACGGGCGGCCCGACCTCCGTACCGCTCGGTGGGCGGCCCGATGGGCGGCCCGCGGGGCGGCGTCGGGGAGCCGGCCGGCTCCCGCGCCCGTACCCTCTGGCGCCCAAGCCGGCCGCCGACGGGGCGGGCGGTCCAGCGCAGGAGGAGCCGTGGACCTCGAGCAGGACCCCGCCGACCGGGACCCGACCGATCAGGACCCGGCCGGCCAGGTGCCGAGCCCCGAGCCCGGCAGCGCCCGCGGCGGGCGGGGACCGGCGACGCGCCGGCCGTCGGCGGCCCGCCCCGTGGTCGCCCCCCTCGCCGGCGTCGTCCGGCCCCTGGCCGACGTCCCCGACCGCGTCTTCGCGCAGGGGCTGCCCGGGTGCGGCGTCGCGCTCGACCCGGGCCGGGACGGACCGGTCGAGGCCCTCGCCCCCATCGGCGGACGGGTCGTCGTCCTCTACGCGCACGCCTTCGTGGTGGCGGGCGACGACGGCGCCGCCGTCCTCGTGCACCTGGGCATCGACACGGTGCAGCTGCGCGGCGAGGGCTTCGAGCTCCTCGTCGAGCAGGGCGAGGTCGTGGAGGCCGGCCAGCCGGTGGTCCGCTGGGACCCGGGCGCCGTGGAGCGCGGCGGCCGCTCGCCGCTCGTGCCGGTCATCGCCATGGACACCCCCGACGAGGCCCTCGCCGACCTCGCCGAGGGCCACGTGGGCGCCGGCGACCGGCTCTGGACCTGGGTGCCGTAGGCGCCGTGGGGTGACGGTCCGCGGCGAGGAGCGCGACACCGTGGAGGACGCCCTCAGCGGGCGTAGCAGGACGTGCGGCCCACGCGCTGCGTCGGGGTGAAGCCCGCGCCGAGCAGGAGCTGCGCGCGCTCGACGACCCGCGTGGTCCGGTACGGCGGCTCGCCCTCCTCGGGGAAGAGGAGGCAGGCCTGGTCGACGTCGAGGTCGTCGAGCGCCGCGACCACCTCGCTGTCCGGGGCGAAGACGACCTCGCCGTTCGCGAAGCGCACGAGCAGCAGCCGCTGCTCGTAGCGGAAGCCGGGCACGTCCCTCAGCTGGTCGAGGAAGTAGTCGCGCGGCGCGACCGTCTTCACGCGCGTGGTGAGCACGGTGAGGGTGATGGCGTCCTGCTCGGGCAGGAGCACCGTGTCACCGGGCTCGGCGCGGGCGATGACGTCCTCGGCGACGACGACCGACCCCAGCCCGCGCTCGTACCGCGGCGGCCAGTCGAGGGACACGCCGTTGGCGGAGGACCAGATCGGCAGGCCGGAGGCCACGAGCGCGGCGGCCACGCCGGCGGGCAGCAGCAGGCGCCACCGGCGGCCGCCCGCGGCCAGGCGTGCGCCGAGGACGCCGACGAGCGCCGCGACGGTGACGGCCCAGCTGATCCGCCACAGCGTCGGGCCGAGGCCGACGAGGTCGTACGCCAGCCGCGTGACCCCGGGCACGAACGTGACCCCGACGACGAGGGCGAGCACGCCCGTCGTCACCCGCGCCGCCCGCGACGGCACGAGCAGCGCCCCGAGCAGGACCGCGACGACCCCGACGAGCCCGTAGACGCCGTCGCGGAAGATCTCGTGCCCGAACCAGGACGGGTCGAAGCGGAAGAGGCGGCGCTCGGCGAAGTCGTCGGCCGACCGGCCGCCCACGGCAAGGGTGACGGCGCCCGCGGCCAGCGGGTAGGCCGACGCCACGACGAAGCCCGCCGCCGCCGCGCGCCAGCGGCGGGCGACGAGCAGCGGGGCCACCCCGCCGAGGGCCAGCACCGGCACGAGGAAGATGCCCGTCGTCGACAGGCCCACCGCCGCGGTGCCGCCCGCGGCCAGGGCCGCCAGGTCGCGGCGCGCCGAGCGGCCCGTGGCCAGCGCCCGCTCGGCGTGGCGGAGCAGCGCGACGAGGAGCAGCGGCACCAGCAGGCACAGCAGCACGACCTTGCCCTGCCACAGCCGGATGAGGAACAGGTTGCCGGGCGCCGCGTAGCCCGGTCCGCCGTCCCACAGGAGGAAGACGAGCGCGAGGCTCAGCGCCACCGCGACGAGCGGCGTCCGCCACGCGCGCAGCAGGCGCCACAGGGCGAGCACCGACAGCGCCGTCGCCACCGACGGCACGACGAGGTAGGCCACCGACGCCGCGGGCACGCCGAGCAGGTGGGCGAGCGTCCCCAGCAGCCCGTCGTAGGAGGCGACGGGCGGGAAGCTCGTCATGGGGAAGACCTCGTCGGAGAAGATCGTGTCGCGCAGCGGGAAGGTGCCCCGCTCGGCCGTCCACTGCGAGAGGTTGACGTAGTAGAGGTCGTCCGGGTTGGGCCACCGGGTCGCGCCGGCCAGCACCGCGAGCGCGGCCGCCCAGACGAGCGCGACGACGACGCCCGACCGGCTCGGCTGCGCCGCCCGACCCGCCGGCTCGTACCCCGCCGGCTCGTCCCCCGCGCGCGCCGCCCGTTCAGCGGGCGGGACGGGGGAGGCGACGGCCGCAGGCCGCCGGGAGCCCCGGTGTACCGTCGATCCACGGCTTCTGCGACCAGGAGGGACGGGGCGCGAGCCCCTCGCACACCG
>NZ_JABEMA010000015.1 GCF_013004605.1 Pseudokineococcus marinus | reverse complement strand
CGGCCGCCGGGCTCGAGCCGGTGGCGTCCTGGGGCGGGTGGGCCGGGGAGCCCCCGGGCGGCGGGTGGAGCGTGCAGGTGCACCGCCGCTCCTCGTGACGTCCCGCTCCTCGTGACGACCCGTCCCGCGCGGTGGGAGGGCCACGGCCGTCCGCCCCCGGCGGCTCCGCGGTGCCGGCCCGCCCCGGCGGCTGGGGCCGGCCCGCCGCGCCCCGTAGGCTCCCGTTCCCGTGGCTCTCACCCTCGGCATCGTCGGACTGCCCAACGTCGGCAAGTCGACCCTCTTCAACGCCCTGACGCGCAACGACGCCCTGGCGGCGAACTACCCGTTCGCGACGATCGAGCCGAACGTCGGCGTCGTCCCCCTGCCCGACCCGCGGCTCGACGTCCTGGCCCGGATCTCCGGCAGCGAGAAGGTGCTGCCCGCCACCGTGTCCTTCGTCGACATCGCGGGCATCGTCAAGGGCGCCTCGGAGGGGGAGGGGCTCGGCAACAAGTTCCTCGCGAACATCCGCGAGGCGGACGCGATCTGCCAGGTCGTCCGCGTCTTCGCCGACCCCGACGTCGTCCACGTCGACGGCCGCGTGGACCCGGCGTCCGACATCGAGACCATCGCCACCGAGCTCGTCCTCGCCGACCTCCAGACCCTCGAGCGCGCGGTCCCGCGCCTGGAGAAGGAGGTCAAGGGCAAGAAGGCCGACCCGGCCGTCCTCGCGGCCGCGCAGGCCGCCGTCGCCGTCCTCGAGCGCGGCACGGCCCTCAGCCACGCCGCCCCGGGCGACGACGTCGACCTCGACCTGCTGCGCGACCTCACGCTGCTGACGACCAAGCCCTTCGTCTACGTCTTCAACACCGACGAGGCGGGTCTGGCCGACACGGCCCGACGCGCCGAGCTGGAGGCCCTCGTGGCGCCGGCCGGGTGCGTGTTCCTCGACGCGGCCGTCGAGTCCGAGCTCGTCGAGCTCGACCCGGAGGACGCGGCCGAGCTCCTCGCCTCCACCGGGCAGGAGGAGTCCGGCCTCGACCAGCTGGCGCGCGTCGGCTTCGAGGTCCTCGGCCTGCAGACCTACCTGACGACCGGGCCCAAGGAGTCGCGCGCCTGGACCATCCGGCGCGGCTGGACGGCGCCGCAGGCGGCGGGCGTCATCCACACCGACTTCCAGCGCGGCTTCATCAAGGCCGAGGTCGTCTCCTACGACGACCTCGTCGACGCCGGCTCCCACGCCGAGGCCAAGGCGCGGGGCCGGGTGCGCATCGAGGGCAAGGACTACGTCATGGCCGACGGCGACGTCGTGGAGTTCCGCTTCAACGTCTGAGCCCGCACCGGCACCGTCCTCCGACGGCTCGTGGTCGCAACGGCGGCCGCCGTGGTGACGCCCAGGCGTCGCGCAGCCGACGCCCAGGCGGCCGGGAGGAAGCGCCCGCGCGGTCACGGACAGGTCTCTTTCTGGTCACAGCACCCACGAGACGCCGGTGGTGGCCGCTCGCGGGCCCGGCGGGTGCTTATCGTCTGCGCCAGCCGGGGTGCTGAGCGCGCCCCTGCCACCACACCCCACGAGGAGGAACCACATGCGCGTCCCCACGCGGACCACGCGCGCCATGGCCATCGCGATGGCCGGCGTCTTCGCCCTCAGCGCCTGCGGCGGCTCGGACGACGGCGGCTCGGGCGACGGCGCCACCGGCGGCGGCGCCGGGAACCCGGACGCCACCTGGAGCATGTACATCGGCCAGCCGGAGAACCCGCTGGTCCCGGGCAACACGTCCGAGACCGAGGGCGGCCAGGTCGTCGACTCCCTCTGGACGGGCCTGGTCCAGTACTCGCGCGAGGACACCTCGGTCGAGTACACCGGCGTCGCCGAGTCGATCGAGTCCGACGACCAGCAGAACTGGACGATCACCCTCAAGGACGGGTGGACGTTCCACGACGGCACCCCGGTCACGGCGAGCAGCTTCGTGGACGCGTGGAACTACACCGCGCTGAGCGACAACGCGCAGCAGAACTCGTACTTCTTCTCGAACATCGAGGGCTACGACGCCCTGCAGGCGGAGACGGACGACGAGGGCAACGTCGTCGCCCCGCCGACCGCCACCGAGATGAGCGGGCTCGAGGTCGTCGACGACCAGACCTTCACGGTCGCCCTGACGAGCCCCTTCACGCAGTACCCGCTGACGCTCGGCTACACGGCCTTCTACCCGATGTCGCAGGCCTTCCTCGACGACCCCGAGGCGATGGCGACCGACACCCCCATCGGCAACGGGCCCTTCATGGCGGAGGCGCCGCTGTCGGACGGCCAGGGCATCGACCTGGTCCGCTTCGACGACTACGCGGGCGAGGACGCCGCGCAGTCCGGTGGCGTGAGCTACCGCATCTACACGGACGTCAACACCGCCTACAACGACGTCCAGGGCGGCAACCTCGACCTCGTCGACTCCATCCCGCCGGACGCCATCGCCTCGGCGCAGGACGTCTTCGGCGACCGGTACCTCGAGTCGCCCTCGTCGAGCTTCCAGTACCTCGGCTACCCGCTGTACGACCCCCGCTTCCAGGACGTGCGCGTCCGCCAGGCGATGTCCATGGCCATCGACCGGCAGGCGATCAGCGACGCGATCTTCCAGGGCAGCCGCACCCCGGCCGACGACTTCGTGTCGCCGGTCGTCAACGGCTACCGCGAGGGCGCCTGCGAGTACTGCCAGTACGACCCGGAGGCGGCCAAGGCCCTGCTGGCCGAGACCGACTTCGACACCTCGCAGCCGATCGAGCTGTGGTTCAACAACGGCGCCGGCCACGACGCCTGGGTCCAGGCGGTGGGCAACCAGCTCCGCGACAACCTGGGCGTCGACTACACCCTGCGCGGCGACCTGGACTTCTCCCAGTACCTCCCGCTGGGCGACGACCAGGGCTTCACCGGCCCGTTCCGCTCCGGCTGGGTCATGGACTACCCGTCCATGCAGAACTACCTGGAGTCGCTGTTCTCCACGGGCGCGCAGCCGCCCGCGGGCTCGAACAACACCTTCTACAGCAACCCCGACTTCGACGCGCTGCTGCAGGAGGCCAACTCGGCCCCCACGGACGACGAGGCCGTCGAGCTGTACCAGCAGGCGGACGACGTCCTCCTCGAGGACATGCCCGCCATCCCGATGTTCTTCTCCGTCGTCCAGAGCGTCTGGTCGGAGAACATCAGCGACGTCTACGTGGACCCCTTCACCCGGGTCGACGCGGCGGCCGTCACGGTCAACAGCTGACCCGAGGTAGCCTCGACCGCTCCTCACGCCGGGGGTGCGGGTCCTGCGGGACCCGCACCCCCGGTGCGTGAGGGCCCGGCGACGCTGCCCTCGGGCGCCGCCGCCGGCCAGCTCCAGCGCCGACCACGTCGCCGGCGCCCGACCCGAGGAGGGACCCGTGGGCCGCTACGTCGCGCGCCGACTGCTCCTGACGATCCCCGTGCTCATCGGGGCCTCGTTCCTGATCTTCGCCATGGTGTACGCCCTCCCGGGCGACCCGATCCGCGCGCTGGCCGGTGACCGCCCCCTGCCCGCCGCGGTCCAGGCCGCGCTCCGCGCCGAGTACAACCTCGACGACCCGCTCCTCGTGCAGTACGGCAAGTACGTCCTCGGCCTCGTCCAGGGCGACTTCGGCACCGACTTCAGCGGTCGCCCCGTCCTGCAGACCATCAGCGAGCGGCTGCCCGTCACGGCCACCCTCACGGGCGTCGCCATCGTCTTCGAGATCATCATCGGCATCGCCGCCGGCGTGCTCGCGGGCCTGCGCCGCGGGTCCTTCTTCGACAACCTCGTCCTCGTGACGACGACGCTCCTCGTCTCCATCCCCGTCCTCGTCCTGGGCTTCGTCAGCCAGTACGTCTTCGGGGTGCGGCTCGGGGTCGTCCCCGTCGCGGGCATCTCGGAGGGCCTCTACAGCTACCTGCTGCCGGGCCTCATCCTCGCGGCCATCTCGCTGGCCTACGTGGCGCGGCTGACCCGCACGAGCCTCGCCGACAGCCTGCGGGCGGACTACGTGCGCACGGCCCGCGCCAAGGGGCTGGACCGTCGGACGGTCGTCGTCCGGCACACGCTGCGCAACAGCCTCATCCCCGTGGTCACCTTCATCGGCGCCGACATCGGCAGCCTCCTCGGCGGTGCCATCATCACGGAGTCGGTCTTCAACATCCCCGGTCTCGGCCGGGCCGTGTTCGAGTCGGTCCAGCGCCAGGAGGGCGCCGTGGTCGTCGGCGTCATCACCCTGCTGGTGTTCTTCTTCATCTTCTTCAACCTGGTCGTCGACGTCCTCTACGCCGTCCTCGACCCGAGGATCCGCTATGAGTGAGCCGAGCACGAGCCAGCGGCGCCGCCCCGACGAGGGCGGCGAGCCCCACGACCGCGAGGAGGACCGGGGGGTCGGCACGACGGCCCTGGCGTCCCCGGACGTGGACGGCGTCGACGAGAGGCAGGCCTCCCTCTGGGGGGACGCCTGGGCCGAGCTGCGCCGCAAGCCGTTCTTCTGGATCGGCGGCGTCCTGGCCGTCTTCTTCCTCGTCATGGCGCTCTTCCCCGCGCTGTTCGCCCGCGGCGCCGACCCGCGCGCCTGCAGCCTGGCGAACTCCTCGCAGCCGCCGTCGGGCGCCCACTGGTTCGGCTTCGACCAGCTGGGCTGCGACTACCAGGCCCAGGTCGTCTACGGAGCCCGCAACAGCCTCCAGATCGGCTTCACGGGCGTCATCGGCCTGCTCGTCGTCGGCGTCGTCGTGGGCGCCCTCGCCGGCTACTTCGGCGGCTGGGTCGACTCCCTGCTGGCGCGCATCACGGACGTCTTCTACGCGCTCCCGCTCATCCTCGGCGCCCTCATCCTGCTGCGGGTCGGCCCGGAGGCGAGGATCTTCGGCCAGCCGGTGCCGATCATCTCCGAGCGGGGCCCGGGCGCCATCGCCCTCGCGCTCGTCTTCTTCGGGTGGATGACGGCGATGCGGCTCGTCCGCTCCCAGGTCATCGCGATCAAGAGCTCGGACTACGTGGCGGCCGCGCGCGCGCTCGGCGCCGGGCCGATGCGCATCCTCGTCCGGCACATCCTCCCCAACGCCGTCGCGCCGGTCATCGTCTACGCGACCATCACGGTGGGGGCGCTCATCGCCGCGGAGGCCGCGCTGACGTACCTGGGCGTCGGCCTGCAGCGCCCCAACTTCTCCTGGGGCCTGCAGATCAGCGACGGCCAGAACCTGCTGCGCACCGCCCCCCACCTCGTCCTGATCCCGAGCGCCGTGCTGTCCCTCACGGTCATGGCGTTCGTCATGATGGGCGACGCCCTGCGCGACGCCCTCGACCCGAGGCAGCGCTCATGACCAGCCCCGTCCACGGCTCCGCCGGCTCGCACGCCGCGGGCACCCGCACCGACGACGCGACGGCGACGTCGTCGCCGCGCACGGGCGCGCCCGTGCTCGAGGTCGAGGACCTCCGCGTCGAGTTCCGGTCCCGTGGGCCGGTGGTCAACGCGGTCAACGGCGTGAGCTACGCGATCGCCCCGGGCGAGACCATGGCCATCCTCGGCGAGTCCGGCTGCGGGAAGTCCGTGTCGGCGCAGGCCATCATGGGGATCCTCGACGTCCCGCCGGCGCACATCACCGGGGCGATCCGCTTCGAGGGGCGCGACATGCTCCAGATGGGCGCCGAGGACCAGCGCAAGATCCGCGGCCCGGGCGTCTCCATGATCTTCCAGGACGCGCTCTCGGCCCTGAACCCCGTCTACAGCGTCGGGGACCAGATCGGCGAGATGTTCCGCGCCCACCGGGGCACCTCCAAGAAGGAGGCGAAGGACAGGGCCGTCGAGCTGATGGACCGGGTGCGCATCCCCGCGGCCCGCCAGCGCGTCGACGACTACCCGCACCAGTTCTCCGGCGGCATGCGCCAGCGCGTGATGATCGCCATGGCGCTGGCCCTCGACCCCAAGGTGCTCATCGCCGACGAGCCGACGACGGCGCTCGACGTCACGGTGCAGGCCCAGGTCATGGACCTGCTCAAGGACCTGCAGCGCGACACCGGGATGGGGCTCATCCTCATCACCCACGACCTCGGCGTCGTCAACGAGGTCGCCGACCGGGTGGCCGTCATGTACGCGGGCAAGGTCGTGGAGACGGGCACGATCGACGACGTCTTCACACGGCCGGCGCACCCCTACACGCGGGGCCTCATGTCGTCGATCCCCGTGCTCGACGGCAAGGGGCAGCGCCTCAACCCCATCGTGGGCGCCCCGCCCAGCCTGGCCCGCATACCCCCGGGCTGCTCCTTCCACCCGCGGTGCCCCATGGCGCGCCGCGGCGACGGCGGCCGGCCCGACTGCACGAGCGACGTCCCGCCGCTGCGCGAGGTCGCCGCGGGCCGCCGGGCGGCGTGCCACTACAGCGAGGAGCTCCTCCATGGCTGAGACCCGGACGCGTCCCGAGCGCCGGACGAGCGAGGCGCGCCGGCGCTGGGAGGGGAGCGGCGAGCCCCTCCTGCAGATCCGCGGCCTGGCGAAGCACTTCCCGCTGCAGCAGGGGATCGTCTTCAAGAAGACGGTCGGCCACGTGCGGGCGGTCGACGGCGTCGACCTCACCGTCGACCGCGCCGAGACCGTCGGGCTCGTGGGGGAGTCCGGCTGCGGCAAGAGCACCGTCTCGAAGCTCCTCGTGGCGCTCGAGCGGCCGACGGCCGGGGAGATCCTCTACAAGGGCGAGGACGTGTCCCAGATGCGCGGCAGCGCGCTGAAGGACTACCGCCGCGAGGTCCAGATGATCTTCCAGGACCCGTACTCGTCGCTGAACCCCCGGATGACGGCGGGCGACATCGTCGCCGAGGGCTGGGCGGTGCACCCCGACGTCGCGCCGCGCAAGGGCCGCGACAAGCGGATCCGCGACCTGCTCGACCGGGTCGGCCTCAACGCGGACTACGCCAACCGCTACCCGCACCAGTTCTCGGGCGGCCAGCGCCAGCGCATCGGCATCGCGCGCGCGCTGGCCATGAGCCCCGAGCTCATCGTCTGCGACGAGCCGGTCTCCGCCCTCGACGTGTCGGTGCAGGCGCAGGTGATGAACCTGCTCGAGGACCTGCAGACGGACCTGGGGCTGTCCTACCTCTTCATCGCGCACGACCTGTCGGTGGTCCGGCACATCTCGCACCGGGTGAGCGTCATGTACCTCGGGCGCATCGTGGAGACGGGCACGGACGCGGACGTCTACGGCCACCCGTCGCACCCGTACACCCAGGCGCTGCTGTCGTCGGTCCCCGTGCACGAGCCGGCGCTGCGCGGCAAGGGCGACCGCATCCTCCTCAGCGGCGACGTGCCCAGCCCCGCGAACCCGCCGTCGGGCTGCCGCTTCCGCACCCGCTGCTGGAAGGCGCAGGACGTGTGCGCGGAGGAGGACCCCCAGCTCCGCGACCGCGGGCAGGGCCACCCCTCGGCCTGCCACTTCGCCGAGGACCACCAGGTGGTGCCGACGACGGACGACCTGCCGGGCTGACCCCGGCGCGAGCACGACGACGGCCGGTCCCGGTGACGGGGCCGGCCGTCGTCGCGTCCGGGCACCGCTCGCGGAGGTGGACCGGTGACGAGGTGGTCACGGTCCGGCGTCGTTCTGCCCGGGAGGCCCTCCCGGGTTGGCCAGAGCGTCACCTGCGGTGTTATCCAGTACGACGGACATGCGCCGTGCACCGCCGCCCGGCGCTCGCAGACCGAGCGGCGGAGCACCAGCCGCGGAGGAGGAGCACGCGCATGAGCACGACCGAGAGAGCCGCAGCGGCCGGGGGGCCGCCGCCGAACCCGCCCACCCCGGAGGACGCGGGGGCGAACCGCTTCGGCATCGCGCCGTGGGTCTTCTGGCCGTCGCTGGCCGTCGTCGGCGCCTTCGTCCTCTTCACGCTCATCTTCACCGACGCCGCGACCGCCGCTTTCGACGCGGTGCAGAGCACCATCGTCGGTGGCATCGGCTGGTACTACGTCCTCCTCATCGCCGCGTTCGTGGCGTTCTCCCTCTGGGTCGGCATCGGCCGGTACGGCTCGATCAAGCTGGGCAAGGACGACGACGAGCCGGAGTTCAAGCTCCCCGTCTGGTTCGCCATGCTCTTCGCGACGGGCATGGGGATCGGCCTCGTCTTCTGGGGCGTCGCCGAGCCGCTGAACCACTTCGCCAGCCCGCGCCCGAGCGTCTCCGGGACGCCGCCGGAGCTGGCCCAGCAGGCGCTCACCCAGTCCTACATCCACTGGGGCGTGCACGCCTGGGCGATCTACGTCGTCGCCGGGCTCGGCATCGGCTACGCGGTGCACCGCAAGGGCCGGCCGGTCTCGATCCGCTGGGCGCTCGAGCCGCTGCTCGGTGACCGCGTCAAGGGCGGCCTGGGCCACGCCATCGACGTCATCGCGGTCGTCGGCACCATCTTCGGCGTCGCGACCTCGCTGGGCCTCGGCGTGTCCCAGATCGGCGCCGGCTTCGAGTTCCTCGGCGTCTTCGAGGCGAACAACTTCTGGCTGGTCGTCCTCGTCGTGATCATCACGGGCATCGCCACGGTGTCCGTCGTCAGCGGCCTCGACAAGGGCATCAAGATCCTGTCGAACAGCAACATGGTGCTCGCCGCCGTCGTGCTCGTCGCCGTGCTGCTCGCCGGCCCGACCCTCTTCCTCCTGCGCGAGTTCGTGCAGTCCATCGGCGCGTACCTGCAGGACGTGCTGCAGCTGACCTTCAACGTCTCCGCCTACCAGGGCGAGGAGGGGCAGGCCTGGCAGGCGGCGTGGACGACCTACTACTGGGGCTGGTGGATGTCCTGGGCGCCCTTCGTCGGCGTCTTCATCGCCCGCATCTCCAAGGGCCGCACCGTCCGCGAGTTCGTCGCCGGCGTGCTGCTCGTCCCGACGATCGTGACCTTCCTCTGGTTCGCCGTCCTCGGCGGGACCGCCCTGTACGCCCAGGTCTTCGGGGACGGCGGCTACGTGGGGGCCGACGGCTCCGTCGACACGAACACGACGCTGTTCACGCTCCTGTCGAGCATCCCCGGCGGCGTCATCTGGGTCGTCGCCGGCATCCTGCTCATCACGATCTTCTTCGTCACGTCGTCCGACTCCGGGTCCCTGGTCGTCGACATGCTCGCCAGCGGCGGCGACCCGAACCCGCCGACGTGGAGCCGGGTCCTCTTCGCCACGCTCGAGGGCCTCGTGGCCATCGCGCTGCTCCTCGCAGGGGCGGGCACGCTGCTCGCGCTGCAGACGGCGGCGATCGTGACGGCACTGCCCTTCAGCTTCGTGCTCATCGGGATCATGCTGTCGCTGGCGCGGGCCTTCAAGGGCGAGATCGAGCTGCGGCGCCGGCTCATGCGCCAGGTGGAGCGTCGCGAGCTGGCCCAGGAGGCGACCGAGCAGGTCTTCGGCCAGCTCGAGGAGTACCCGCTCGACGCCCACACGGCGAACGGCAACGGCGCGACGAACGGACGCCGCGAGGGCGGCGTCAAGGTGCTGCGCCGTCGTCGTCGCGAGGCGACGAAGTAGGCGGCGCCACGCCCGCACCGGACCCCCGCGACGCCTCCGTCGCGGGGGTCCGGTGCGTCCGGGCGCGCTCGGTGCCGTCCGGAGGACGAGGCCCTCGTGAGGAGGACGCCGTCATGAGGAGGACGCCGTCGTGAGCGGCCCCCGGCTCGTCGTCGCCGCGGCGCTCGTCGACGACCTCGCGCGCCCCCGCGGCGTCCTGGCCGCCCGCCGCAGCGCCCCGGCGTCGCTCGCCGGGGGGTGGGAGCTGCCCGGGGGCAAGGTCGAGCCGGGGGAGGAGCCGGCCGCGGCGCTGCACCGCGAGCTGGCGGAGGAGCTCGGCGTCCGGGTCGAGCTGGGGCCCCGCCTCGTCTCCGACGAGCCCGACGGCGACTGGCCGCTGTCCTCCGCGCTGCGCATGCGCGTGTGGCTCGCGCGCGTGGTCGCGGGCGAGCCGGCGCCCCTCCAGGACCACGACGACCTCCGGGTGCTGCCCGGGGCGGCGTGGCGGGACGTCGCCTGGCTGCCCGGCGACGTCCCGCCGGTGGAGGCCCTGGCCCGCGAGGCGGGGTGGGGGACCGGGTGAGAGGTGGTGTCAGCCGGTCTGGCCGGAGGCGTCCGGCACGTCCCCGTCCGGGCGGGGCGTCTCGCCCTCGCGCTGGGGCAGCTGCGCCATGCCGGCCTGCTGGATCGGCGAGGGGCCGAGCTCGTCGAGGAGCTGCTGCATGCGGTGGTAGGCGCGGTCGCGGTAGGCGATGAGCTCGTCGAGCTGCTCGGGCCCGAGGTCGTAGAAGCCGCCCCCGTTCTTCGTGCCGTGCCGCCCGGCGTCGACGACGTCGGTGAGCAGCTTCGGCGCGGACAGGCGGTCGCCGAAGCCCTCCTGCAGCGTGCCGAAGCCGCGCACGTAGGTGTCGAGCCCCGCCATGTCGGCGATGGCGAAGGGCCCGAAGAAGGGCAGGCGGAAGCCGAACGTCGTGCTGACGACCGTGTCGACGTCCTGCGGCGTGGCCACGCCCTCCTCGACGACGGCCATCGCCTCCTTGAGCAGGACGAACTGCAGGCGGTTGAGGACGAAGCCGGGGACGTCGGCGACCTGGGCGCTGCGGCGGCCCATGCGCGCGAGCAGCTCCTCCACGGCCTGGACGACGGCCGGGTCCGTGTGCTCGCCGCTGACCAGCTCGACGCCCGGGATGAAGGGCGCCGGGTTGGAGAAGTGCACGGTGAGGAAGCGGCTCTTGTCGCCGATCGCCGCGGACAGCACCTTGACCGGGATGGTCGAGGTGTTCGTGCCGATGATCGCGTCGGCCCGAGCGGCCGCGTCGACCTGCCGCAGGACGTCGAGCTTGAGGTCGGGGATCTCCGGCACGGCCTCCTCGACCCAGTCGACGTCCGCCACCGCGTCCTCGAGGGACTCGCGCGGGTGGAGGTTCGCCTCGACGGCGTCGGCCGCGCCGGCGGGGTAGAGCCCGTTCTGCTCGAAGACGCGCGCCTCGCGCAGCAGCCGCGCGTGGTTGGTGCGGGTGGTCTCGGCGTCGGCGTCCGCGAGCTGCACGGGCACGCCGGCGATCGCGAGCGACTGCGCGATGCCGCCGCCCATGTACCCGGTGCCCACGACGGCGGCGCTCTCGATGCGGCGGACTGCCACGGTGCTTCTCCTCGCGTCGGCGGCCCGGCGACGTCGCCGCGCCTCGTCCCCCCAGTCTGTCGCCCACCGGTCCGGAGCGGGCGCGGGCGTCGCGCCCGACCGGTCGGCCGGTGCCGGTCAGCGGGGGCGCGGCTCGTAGCGCTCGAGCCGGTGCGTGCGGCGCACGAGCGCGCGCAGGTCCTCGAGCGCTCCCGCGACGGCGCCGGTCGCCCGCGCCTGCACGAGGACGTTGCCGAGCGCGGTCGCCTCGACGGGCCCGGCGAGGACGGGGCGGCCGCACGCGTCCGCGGTGAGGCGGCACAGCAGCGCGTTGCGGGCCCCGCCCCCGACGACGTGGACGACGTCGACGTCGCGGCCGGAGAGGCGGACGGCGTCCTCCACCACCCGCGCGAAGGCCTGCGCGAGGCTGTCGAGGACGCACCGGACGACCGCGGCCCGCTCGACGGGCACCGGCTGCCCGGCGGCCTCGCACGCCCGCTGCACCCGCCCGACCATCGGGCCCGGCGGCAGGAACGCCGCGTCGTCGACGTCGACCACGGGGCCCCCGGCGGGCAGCTCGCCGGCGGCGGCGAGGAGGCGGCCCAGGTCGACCTCCCCGCCCGTGCCCCCGCCGGTGCCCCCGCCCGTGCCCCCGCCGGTGCCACGGACGTCCCCCTCGAGGCGCCACTCCTCGAGGCAGCCCTGCAGGACCCACAGGCCCATGACGTTGTGGAGGTAGCGGACCCGCCCGTCGACCCCGCGCTCGTTCGTGAAGCCCGCGGCCAGGCTCTCGGGCGAGAGCACCGGCTCCTCGAGCTCGACGCCGACGAGGGCCCAGGTGCCGCAGGCGACGTAGGCGAACCGCTCGTGCTCGGCCGGCACGGCCACGACGGCGGAGGCCGTGTCGTGGCTGCCGACCGCGACGAGCTCGGTGGCGCCGAGCCGCGCGGGCTCCGCGACGGAGGGGAGCAGCGGGCCGAGCGCCGTCCCCGCGTCCACCACCTCCGGCAGCAGGGCGGGGGGGACGCCCGTCAGGCGCACGAGGTCGGGCGCCCAGCGCCCGGTGCGCACGTCCGCGAGGCCCGTCGTCGACGCGTTGGTCGACTCCGCGACGCGGCGCCCGGACAGCCAGAAGCCCAGCAGGTCGGGCAGGAGGAGCAGCTGGTCGGCGCGCTCGAGCAGGGGCCCCGCGGCCTCGACGACGAGCTGGTAGATCGTCGTGAAGGGCAGGTGCTGCAGCCCGTTGCGCGCGTACAGCTCCTCGGCCGGCAGCCGCCGGTGCACCTGCTCGGCGACGCCGTCGGTGCGGGCGTCGCGGTAGGAGCGGGGGTTGGCGATCAGGCCGCCGTCCGCGTCGAGCAGCGCGTAGTCGACGGCCCACGTGTCGACGCCGACGCTGCGCACGCCGTCGGTGCCGGCGGCCCGGCCGGCTCGCGCCAGGCCCGCCAGCGCGTCCTGCCACAGGCCGAGGACGTCCCAGTGCAGGCGCGGCTCGCGGCCGTCCGCACCGGCGGCGACCTCGACGGCCCCGTTGCGGAAGCGCGCGACCTCCTCGAGGTCCAGCAGGTCCGGCCCGACGCTCCCGAGCATCACGCGACCGCTGGAGGCCCCGAGGTCGACGGCGGCGTGCCGGCTCACCGGAGGCCTCCCGCGCGGACCCGGCGCGTCGCGGGGGCCGTCATCGCAGGAAGGCCGCGGCGACGCCCGAGTCGACGGGCACGTGCAGGCCGGTGGTCCGCGACAGCTCGCCGCCGGTGAGGACGAAGACGGCGTCCGCCACGTGCTCGGGCAGCACCTCGCGCTTGAGCAGCGTGCGCTGCGCGTAGAAGGCGCCGAGGTCCTCCTCCGGGATGCCGTAGGTCTTCGCGCGCTGCGCGCCCCAGCCGCCGGCGAAGATGCCCGAGCCGCGCACGACGCCGTCGGGGTTCACGCCGTTGACCTTGACCCCGTGCTCGCCGAGCTCGGCGGCGAGCAGGCGCACCTGGTGGGCCTGGTCGGCCTTCACCGCCGAGTAGGCGATGTTGTTCGGCCCGGCGAAGACGCTGTTCTTGCTGGAGATGTAGACGACGTCGCCGCCCATGCCCTGGGGGACGAGCACCCGCGCCGCCGCCTGCGACACGAGGAAGCTGCCCTTGGCCATGACGTCGTGCTGGAGGTCCCAGTCCTTCTCGGTCGTCTCGAGCAGCGGCTTGGAGATCGACAGGCCGGCGTTGTTGACGACGAGGTCGAGCCCGCCGAAGGCGAGGACGGCGTCGCGCACGGCGGCGGCCACGGCGTCCGGGTCCGAGACGTCCGCCGCGACGCCGACGGCCACGTCCGCCCCCTTCGCCCCCGCGATGCCGGCGGCGGCCTCCTGGGCCTTCGCCAGGTCCAGGTCGGCGACGACGACGCAGGCGCCCTCGGCCGCGAGGCGCGTGGCGACGGCCTTGCCGATGCCGGAGGCCGCGCCCGTCACCAGGGCGATCCGGGTGGCGAGCGGCTTCGGCCGCGGGCGGCGGGCGAGCTTGGCCTCCTCGAGCGCCCAGTACTCGATGCGGAACTTCTCCGCCTCGTCGATGGGCGCGTAGGTGCTCACGGCCTCGGCGCCGCGCATGACGCCGATGGCGTTGCGGTAGAACTCGCCGGCCACGCGAGCGGTCTGCTTGTCGGCGCCGTAGGTGAACATCCCGACGCCGGGCACGAGGACGACGGCCGGGTCGGCGCCGCGCATGGCGGGGCTCGCGTCGTCGGCGTGCCGCTCGTAGTAGGCCGTGTAGTCGGCGCGGTAGGCCTCGTGCAGGGCGGGCAGGCGCTCGAGGACGTCCTCGAGCGGGGCGGTGGCGGGCAGGTCGACGACCATCGGGCGGACCTTCGTCCGCAGGAAGTGGTCGGGGCAGGAGGTGCCGAGCGCGGCCAGCCGGGAGTGCTCGGAGCGCGCGAGGAACTCCAGGACGGCGGGGGAGTCGTCGTAGTGGCCGACCTGCGGGGCGTCGGTGGACGCGAGCCCGCGCAGCACGGGCGCCAGGGCGGCGGCGCGCTCGCGGCGCTCGGCCTCCGGGAGGGCGCCGTAGCCGTCGAGCTCCTCGCCGAAGGGGTGGGCGCCGGACGCCGCCTCGCGCTCGGCGAGGAAGCGCTCGGCCGTGCGGACGATCTCCAGCGAGCGCTCCTGGCACTCCCCGCTCGTCGCCCCCCAGGCCGTGATGCCGTGACCGCCGAGCACGCAGCCGATCGCACGGGGGTTCGCCCGCGCCACCTCGGCGATGTCGAGCCCGAGCTGGAAGCCGGGGCGGCGCCACGGCACCCACGCCACGCGGTCGCCGAAGACCTCGCGGACGAGCGCCTCGCCGTCGGCGGCGGTGGCCAGGGCGATGCCGGAGTCGGGGTGCAGGTGGTCGACGTGCGCGGCCTCGACGAGGCCGTGCATGGCCGTGTCGATGGACGGCGCCGCGCCGCCGCGCCCGTGCAGGCAGTAGTCGAAGGCGGCGACCATCTCGTCCTCGCGCTCGACGCCCGGGTAGACGTCCGTCAGCGCGCGCAGGCGGTCCAGGCGCAGGACGGCGAGGCCCTCGGGCGTCAGGGTGCCGAGGTCGCCGCCGGAGCCCTTGACCCACAGCAGCTCGACCTCGCCGCCGGTGGCGGGGTCGACGTCGACGCCCTTGGCCGAGGTGTTGCCCCCGGCGTAGTTCGTGGTCGTCGGGTCGGCGCCGAGGGCGTTGGACCGGGCGATGAGGTCGTCGACGGGGGTGCTCACGCGGGTCTCCTGCGAGGTGGGCGTCGGGGCGGGGCCGGGCGAGGGGGTGGAGGAGCCGGCCATCAGGCGCCCCACCCGGCCTGCGTGCCGCCGACGCGCTCGGAACGGACCCGGTCGAGGTAGCCCGACGCCATGAACGCGCGGTACGGGTCGGCCGGCAGGCCGCGGCTCTCGCGGACCTCCGCGAGCAGGGGGCGCACGTCGGTGCTGTAGGCGTCCATGAGCAGGCCGTTGGCCGCGAGCACGTCACCGGACCGCTGCGCCTCCCCGAGCGCCTCGCGGTCGACGAGAAGCGCCTTCGCCGTCGCCTCCTGGACGTTCATCACCGAGCGGATCTGGCCCGGGACCTTCTCCTCGACGTTGTGGCACTGGTCGAGCATGAAGTTGACGCCCGAGTCGGGGCGCAGGGCGTCGCCCCGCACGATCTCGTTCATGATCCGGAACAGCTGGAAGGGGTCGGCCGCGCCGGCCATGAGGTCGTCGTCGCCGTAGAAGCGCGAGTTGAAGTCGAAGGCGCCGAGCCGGCCCGCGCGCAGCAGCTGCGCGACGATGAACTCGATGTTGGTGCCCGGCGCGTGGTGGCCGGTGTCGAGGACGACCATCGCCTGCTCGCCCAGCGCCAGGCAGTGCAGCAGCGAGGTGCCCCAGTCGGGGATGTCCATCGTGTAGAAGTACGGCTCGAAGAACTTGTACTCGAGGACGATGCGCATGTCCGGGTCCAGCCCGGCGTAGATCTCGGCCAGCGACTCGGCGAGGCGGTCCTGCCGGTCGCGGATGTCGTCCTGACCCGGGTAGTTCGTGCCGTCGGGCAGCCAGATCTTCAGGTCCTTCGAGCCCGTCGCCCGCATGACGTCGAGGCACCGCAGGTGGTGCTGCACGGCCTTGCGCCGGACGGCCGGGTCGGCGTTGGTCAGCGACCCGAGCTTGTAGTCGTCGTCCTGGAAGACGTTGGAGTTGATCGTCCCGATCGCCACGCCCTCGTCGGCGGCGTGCGCGACCAGCTTCTCCATCCCGCCGTCGGCGTCGTCCACGAGGTCCCACGGGATGTGCAGGGAGACGCGCGGGGCCGCGCCGGTGTGCCGGTGCACCTGGGCGGCGTCGCTGATCTTCTCGAAGGGGTCGCGGGGGACGCCCGCGGTCGGGAAGACCTTGAAGCGGGTGCCCGCGTTGCCGAAGGCCCAGCTCGGCAGCTCGATCGTCTGCTGCGCGAGGGCGTCGACGGCGTCCTGCCGCCGCTGCTCGGGGGTGGTCATCGGGGGCCTCCGGTCGGGTCGGTCGGGCTCGTGCCCGTCGTGCTGGCGTCGGTCGTGCTGGCGTCGGTCGTGCCGGTGTCGGTGGTGGGGGCGTCGGTCGCGCAGGGGTCGCTGGTGGGGGCGTCGCTCGTGGGTCCGGGACCGGCGCGCTGCGCGTCGAGGTCGAAGACGCACGTCAGGCGCACGGAGCCGGTGTCCGGGCGGCCGCCCGGCAGGTCCGCGAAGAAGGGCGCCATGTCGGCCTGCCAGCGGGCGTTGACCTCGGTGGCGTCCATGGCCGCCTGGGCGGCGTCGAGGTCGTCGGCCTCGACGGTGCCGACGAGGAGCCCGTCCTCGCGCAGGAAGAGCCGGTAGTCCCGCCATCCCGACGCCGCGAGGGCCTCGAGCATCTCCGGCCAGACCGCGGCGTGCCGGCGGGTGTACTCCTCGAGGCGGTCGGGGCGCACCTGGAGGGTGAAGCAGTAGTGGGGCACCGTCGCTCCTCGGCTCGTGAAACGTTCCAGACCCTAGGGGTCGGGCGTCGCGGCGGTCAACGCCGTGACGCCCGACCGCGCCGAGCGCCCCGGCCCCCGCGGCGGGGGACCGGACCGCTCGGCGCGAGCCCGTCGTCAGCCGACGGTGACGACGACCGTCGTCGTGGCGGTGAGCCCCGAGACGCGACCGGTGGCCACGACCTCCTGCTCGCCCGTGCCGGTCCGGGGGTGCACCTTCCCGGCTGCGCTCCCGGCACCGTCCTCGCCGGTGCGCACCCGCGCGAACCGCCGGCCGTCGACGACGACGTCCACGGCCTCGCGCGGGGCGAAGCCGCTGACGGCGACGTCGGCGCGCCCGCCGGCGCTGAGGTCGCCCGTGACGAGCAGCTGCGGCCCGGCCTCGACGAGCTCGCCCGGCCCCGGGTCCTCGCCCGTCAGGGCCAGGCGGGGGGCCGGCGGCGCCTCCATGCCCGCCCCGAGGAAGTACGAGGGGTGCGGCGGCTGGTTGTAGCCGGTGTTCTGCCAGGCCACCGCCAGGCGGTACTGGGAGTCCGACTGCAGCGTGCGCAGCCGGTGCTCGGTCGGGTCCGTCGTGGTGTGGACCCGCAGGGCGGAGGAGTCCTCGAGCCGGGTGACGACCTCCTCGCGCCAGTCGCCGAAGAGGTCGGCCTGCAGCGCGGGCGTGCCCTTCGTGCCGTTGTTCGTCAGCGTCCCCTCGGCGCGGTAGACCTCGACCTCCTCCTGCGCCTCCCAGTCCCACCGGCTGATGGTGGGGACGCCGGCGCCGCGCTCGGCGTCGTAGTCGTGGTCCGTGACCTCCCGCAGGAGGTCGCCGTCCCACCAGGTGACGAAGTTCGCCGCCGGGATCTGCTCGGACAGCAGCTCGCCGTCCGCCGACCTCATCTGGCCGACGGGGGAGTCCCACGCGGCGTCGCCGCCGACGGCCCAGCCCTCGGCCCCCGTGGTGCGGGGGTCGACGTCGGCCATCGCCGCGCGGCCGGTGTCCCGCGTCGCCGGGACGCCCCAGAGCACCTCGCCGGTGGCCGCGTCGCGGAAGGTGGCGCCGCGCCCGCCCGAGGCGGGGACGTCCTCGTGCGCCGCGAAGACCTCGAGGCCCGGCCGGTCGGGCGCGAAGTCGCCCACGTGCAGCGCGTCGCCGTGCCCGAGGCGGGTGTTGTAGAGGGGTTCGCCGTCGTCGTCGATCGTCATCGAGCCGAAGACCAGCTCGTCCTTCTGGTCACCGTCGACGTCGGCCACGGACATCTGGTGGTTGCCCTGGCCGCGGTACTGGGAGCCGGCCTCGTCGCTGTCGAAGACCCACCGCAGGGAGAGGTCGGTGCCGTCGAAGTCGTAGGCCGCGACGACCGAGCGCGTGTAGTAGCCGCGGCTGAAGACCATGCTCGGGCGCTCGCCGTCGAGGTAGGCCGTCGCGGCGAGGAAGCGGTCCACCCGGTTGCCGTACCCGTCGCCCCAGTCGCCGACGTCGCCGCGCGGGGGCTCGTAGTCGACGGTGTCGACCGCGGCGCCGGTCTCGCCGTCGAAGACGGTGAGGAGCTCCGGGCCGGAGAGGACGTAGCCCCCCGAGTTCCGGAAGTTGGCGGTCGGGTCGCCGATGACGGCGCCCTGCCCGTCGACCGTGGCGTCGGCCGTCCTCATCGCCACCTCGGCGCGCCCGTCGCCGTCGTAGTCGAAGACCTGGAACTGCGTGTAGTGCGCCCCGGCCCGGACGTTCCGGCCGAGGTCGACGCGCCACAGGCGCGTGCCGTCCATCTCGTAGGCGTCCACGTAGACGGGACCGGTGTAGCCGGACTGGGAGTTGTCCTTCGAGTTCGACGGGTCCCACTTGAGGACCACCTCGTGCTCGCCGTCGCCGTCGAGGTCGCCGACCGAGGCGTCGTTGGCCCGGTAGGTGTAGGGCTGGCCGGCCTCGTCGACCCCGTCGGCGGGCTTGTCGAGCGGGATGTCGAGCGTCTGGTCGTCCCAGACCTCGAACTCCTCCGTCGCCCAGCGCTCCTCGCCGTCGAGGACGGTGCTCACCCGGTAGGTGGAGCCCGCGCCGCCGGCGGGGTCGACGAGGGAGGTGCTGCTCGTGAGCGCCCCGGCCGTCACGCGCTCCCCGTCGCGGTAGACGTGGAAGGCGACCTCGTCCGGGTCCTGGCCGAGCATCCGCCAGCCGACGTGGACGCCGCCGTCGACGGCGACCGCCACGGGGGAGCGGTCGAGGCGCTCGGCCTGGCGCTCGAGCAGGGTGGGCGCCTCGGTGACGAGGACCTCCGAGCGCGCCGAGGCGCCCCCGGCGTTCACGGCGGCGACGGCGTAGCGGTAGGGGACGGTCGTCAGCACGTCGTCGTCGGCGTACCGCGGCTCGTCGGTCCGGCCGACGAGCACGAGCTCGTCCTCGGAGCCGGGAGCGCCCTCGGCGCCCTCCGCCCGGTAGACGAGGTAGTACAGCGCCTCCGCCGAGCCCTCCCACGTGAGCGTGAGCTCGCGCTCCGAGAGGTCGGTCGCGGCGAGGCCCGTGGGCACCGACGCGGTGGCCACGTCGTCGTCGACCGTCGTCACGAGCGCGTCCTCGCTGGGCACGGACTCGGTCCCCGCCGCGTCGAGGGCGACGACGCGGTAGGCGTACTCCAGGCCCACGTCGGCGGTGGTGTCGACGAAGGAGGTGCCGTCGACCTCGCCGAGCGCCTCGGCCGCGGCCGCGCCGGGAGCCTGGCGGTAGACGCGGTACCCGGCGGCGTCGGGCGCCGCCGTCCAGGACAGCGGGACGCTCACGCCGGTGCCCTCCACCGCGACGTCGCCGGCCGCCAGGGCGGTCGGGGCCAGCAGGAGGGCCGTCACCTCGACGCCGTTGAGACGGGACGAGGAGCCCGTCATGACGAGGCTCAGCTGGCCGTCGACGACGTCGACCGGCTGGCTGGTCTTCTTCGACACCGACCCGCGGCCGGCGTTCGAGGAGCCGTAGGCCCGGCCCTCGAGCTGGACCTCGGAGCGGCTCGTGCCGATCCAGTCGCCGTTGTAGGTCGTCACGGCGTACGTGCCGCGCGGCACGTCGACCGCCAGCTCGTCCTCCGGCGAGGGCAGGAGGAAGTCGCGCTCGACGTCGTCCGGCGGGTCGTCGAAGCCCGTGCCCCGGTCCCGCCCGGCGATGGCCGGCTCCAGGGAGAGCCACCCGTAGCCCCGCTCGGGCGTGTGGAGCGTCGTCTCGTCGACGGCTTCGAAGCCCTCGGCGACCGGGCTGCCCGAGAGCTGGACGTCCAGGCGCACCAGGGCGGACCTCGTCGTGACCCGGACGGGGGCGGACGGCGCCGACTCCCCGCGGCCGTTGACCGCCACGACCCGCAGGTCGTAGGAGGCGCCCTCGGCGAGGCCGGCGACGCTCGCCCGGCCCACCGTGGACGTCGTCGCGAGCGCGTACGCGGAGTCGTCGGCGTCCGCGTCCTTGCGCTGGACGAGGTAGACGTCCGCGCCCTCGACGGGCTCCCACGTCAGCACGGCGCTGCTGCTGGAGACGCCGCTCGCGACCGGGGCCGCCGGGGCGGCGGGCACCTCGGCCGGCGGCTCGGCCTCGACGACCTCGTCGGCGAGGGGGACGTCGAGCTCGGCGAGGTCCGCGGCCACGAGGCGGGCCATCTGGATCGCGCCGTAGTCCTGGAAGTGCGTGTCGTCCTGCGTCCCGCCGGGGCGGTTCGGGTAGGCGCCCTCGGGGACCCACAGGAAGACCGACTTCGCCCGCTCGGGCCCGATCTCCGTGAGGTAGGCGCGGCTGGACGCCGAGAGGTCGACGAGCGGGGTGCCCGTCTCCTCGGCCAGCCGCCGGGCCGCCTCCACGTAGGCGGGGAAGGAGACGGCCGCCGTCCCGTCCGCGGCGTAGCTGCGGCGCGACACCGGGGTCACCAGCACCGGCACCGCGCCGCGCTGGCGCGCCCCCTCGACGAAGGTCCGCAGGTGCTCCGTGTAGTCCGCCGGGGCCGCGAACCGGTCGTCGACGCCGTAGGAGTTGTCGTTGTGGCCGAACTGGACGAGGAGGTGGTCGCCCGGGCGGACGTCGAGGAGCACCTCGTCGAGCCGGCCCTGGCTGATGAAGTTCTTCGAGCTGCGCCCGCCGATGGCCTTGTTGACGACGTCGACGTCGTCGGTGAGGTACCGGTCGAGCATCTGGCCCCATCCGGCCTGCGGGGCGTAGTCGTCGGTGTAGGTCTGGACGGTCGAGTCGCCCGTGATCCACGCGGTGGGGTGCCCCGCCGCCTCCCGGGGGGCCTGCGGCGTGATCGTCAGGCCGGCCAGGCGGGGAGCCGACCCGCCCAGGTCGAGGTTCATCTGCCCGTCCACGAGGGCGATGTCGAAGGACATCTCGAGCAGCTCGCCGGAGGGCAGGGCGGTCGTGAGGACCTTCGCCATCTCCTCGACCTCGAGCGAGACCTCGCTCGGGCCGCCGGTGTCCCCGGCCACGACGTCGACGGTGTAGTCGCCGGGCGGCAGGTCGACGACGAGCTCGGTCGCCCCCAGGTCGAGGGAGTCCCCGCGCAGCGCGTCGTCGCCGCCCCGGTCGGTGCTCGTGACCTCGCGCGGGTCGACGACGCCGTAGCGCCGCGCGGCCGTGTACGGGGTGGACGCGTTGACGCGCACCGCGCCGTCGGCGAGCGCGCCGCCGCCGAGGTCGAGCACGAGCGGCCCGTCGAGGGCCGGTGCGGGCGTGGTGAGCGAGGACACCGCCACCGCCGAGGCGGCGGAGGCGCCGCCGTCGGCGTCGAGGGCGCGGACCCGGTAGTGGTGCACCGCAGCGGTGTCGACGCCCTCGTCGGTCGCGAAGACGTCGCGACCCTCGACGCGGGCGGCCTCCGTCCACGGACCCTCGACCGCGTCGGCGCGCTCGAGGACGTAGCCGGCGGAGCCGGGCACCTCGTCCCAGCGCATCATCACGGCGCCGTCGGCGACCCGCGCCGTGCGCAGGTCCTCCGGCGCGGGGAGCAGGGACGTCGCCGGGTCGTCGGGGTCGGCCTCGACGGCCGTGACCTGGAGCCCGTTGACGTAGCCGCCGGCGCCCGCGCCGGTGACGTCCACCGTCAGCTGACCGTCCTCGACGACGGTGCGCCACGTCTGCTCGGAGACGGCCTGGCGGCTCGAGACGCTGCCGACGGGGACGCCCTCGAGGGAGATCGACGTCCGGGTGGTGCTCGTGCCCGCGAGGAGGTCCCCGGACAGGACGCGCACGTCGTAGGCGCCGTCGGGGACGTCGAGGGCGAAGCCCCAGGCGGCGCCCAGCACGAAGTCCTGCGCCACCGCGCCCGCGGAGGCCACCCCGCGGTCGCGCGAGACGGGCGCCGCGCCGTCCACCGGCACGATGCCGTAGCCGGCCTCCGTCGAGTAGCGGTTCGACTCCGAGACGCCGGTCCACCCCTCGGCGACGGGGCTCGTGGCGGTGCCGAGGTCGAAGGACCACGTGGCGGGGTCGTCCGCCGCGACGGCGGCGGGGACCCCGAGGAGGGCGACCGCCGAGGCGGTCGCGACGGCGACGACGGCGCGGCTGCGCCGCCGTCGGACGGAGGAGGAGGCGGCGGTCGGGGCCCCCGTGCGGGGGGCGGTCGCGCCGGGTCGGGACGGATGCACGGCACCACACCTTCGGTCTCGTCGTCGAGAGGAGGTCGCTCGCCGGCGCGTCGGCCGGGGAGGGCGGCCGGGGGGCGCCTGTGCGCGCCCGGCCGTGCCGACTGAAGGGGATAGCGCTTTCCTCTGTCAAGGGGCGAACCGGGGTGGATCGGACGCGCCGCGCCCACCACCGCCGCCGTCCGGGGGGTCGACACGGCTCCTCCCTCGGGGTGTTGACGGACGGGCCGTCGACCGCCTACGGTCGGAAGGCGCTTTCCACCCGAGCAGAGAGGCTCCTGTGATGAAACGATGCATGAGGATCGTCGCGGTCACCGCGACGGCCGCGCTCCTGGCCGCCGGCTGCGGCGGCGGCTCCGGCTCCGGGGACGGCGCCGAGGGCGGTGACGTCTCGCTCGTCATGACCTTCTGGGGCAACGACGACCGCGCCCAGCGCTACGACCAGGCCCTGCGCGCCTACGAGGAGGCCAACCCGGGCGTCACCGTCCAGGAGACCTTCGTCGACTACCCGAGCTACTGGCCCGCCCGGGCCACCGAGGCGGCCGGCCGGAGCCTGCCGGACGTCATGCTCATGGACCTGTCGTACCTGCGGGAGTTCGGCGCCAACGGGCAGCTCCTCGACGTGAGCACGCTCTCCGGCGACGAGGCGATCGACCTGTCGGGGATGTCGGACAGCCTCATCCCGTCCGGCCAGGTCGACGGGGCCCAGGTCGGCGTCCCGGTCGGCACGAACGCCTTCGCGCTCTTCACGGACGCCGCGGCCGTCGAGGCCACGGGCGTCCCGGCGCCCGAGCAGCCCACCTGGGACGAGTACAACGACTACGTCGCCGCGGTCGCGGCCGCCGGCGCCACGGACGCCGAGGGCCAGGCGCTGTTCGGCTCGGGCGACTACACCGGCATCTTCTGGATCTTCATCCACTGGCTCAACCAGCAGGGCGTCGAGCCCTTCACGGAGGACGGCGAGCTGGGCTTCACCCAGGACGACGTCGCCGAGTGGTGGGGCTCCGTGGAGGACCTGCGCGGCGGCGGGGGCTTCATCTCGCCCGAGCGCGTCAACCAGCTCACGCCGCTGTCGATCTTCGACGCCGGGGAGACCACCACGGAGCAGAGCTGGGACAACTTCCTCGCCGGCTACGTGTCCAACAACCCCGACGGCGAGCACTCGCTCCAGCCCATCCCGTCGGACGACCCCGCGGACCCGGGGCTCTTCCTCAAGCCGTCGATGCTCTACAGCATCGGGGCGAACACCGAGCACCCGGCGGAGGCGGCCGCGCTCGTCGACTACCTCGTCAACGACCCCGCGGCGGGCGAGGCGTTCGGCACGTCGCAGGGCCTGCGCGCGTCGAGCTACCAGCGCGACGCGATGGAGCTCGAGGGCGTCGACGCCCAGGTGGCCGAGTACGAGGAGTCCATCGAGCCCCTGCTGCAGGACTCGCCCCCGCCGCCCGTGCGCGGCTTCGGCACGCTCGAGGCCCGCTTCCTCGAGATCAACGAGAACCTCAACTACGGCACCCTCTCCGTCGACGAGGCCGCCGAGCAGTGGTACGGCGAGGCGCAGCAGACCCTCGCCGACAACCAGTAGACCGACCGGGTCGGCCGCCGGGCGCGCGCGAGCGCCCGGCGGCCCGCCACCGACCGACGCTCGAAGGGGAGGGTCGATGACGACGACCACCCGGGCCGCCCAGCGGCCCCTCGCGGAGGCGCCCCGACGGCGGTCCTCCCGGCGGCGCCGCGGCGAGGACCTCGCCGGCTACGCCTTCCTCACGCCGTGGCTCCTGGGCTTCTTCCTGCTCACGGTCGGGCCCATGCTGGCCTCGCTCTACCTGTCCTTCACCCGCTACGACCTCTTCAACGCGCCGAGCTGGGTGGGCCTGGAGAACTACCAGCGGCTCTTCGCCGACCCGCGGTTCATCGACTCGGTGCAGGTGACGACGCTCTTCGCCGTCATCGGCGTCCCGGTCAAGCTGGCGGCGTCGCTGGCCGTCGCGATGCTCCTCAACATGGCGCTGGGCGCCAAGGGCTTCTACCGGTCGGCCTTCTACCTGCCCTCGCTCGTCGGCGCGAGCGTCTCCATCGCCATCGTGTGGCGCGCCATCTTCATCGACGGCGGCATCGTCGACCGGATCGGCCAGGGGGTCGGCCTCGAGGCCGGCGGCTGGGTGGGGGACCCCTCCCGCACGCTGCCGATGTTCATCCTGCTCACCGTGTGGCAGTTCGGCGCCCCCATGGTGATCTTCCTGGCCGGCCTCAAGCAGGTGCCGGCCGAGCTCTACGAGGCGGCGTCGGTGGACGGCGCCGGGCCCGTGCGGCGCTTCCTGTCCATCACGCTGCCCATGCTCTCGCCGGTCATCTTCTTCAACCTGCTCCTGGAGACGATCAACGCCTTCCAGGTCTTCGCCTCGGCCTTCATCATCTCCAACGGCACGGGCGGGCCGGCGAACTCGACGCTCTTCTACACGCTCTACCTCTACATCCGCGGCTTCGGCGACTTCCAGATGGGCTACGCCTCGGCCATGGCCTGGCTGCTCGTGCTCGTCGTCGGCGCCATCACCCTGGTCTTCTTCAAGACGTCGAGGTCCTGGGTCCACTACAGCGGGGAGACGCGATGACCGAGACGCAGATGAGCTCGACGCCGCTCCCCGCTGCCGCGGCGGAGGCGGTGATGCCCTCGGACCACGAGCGGGAGCGTCGTCGTCGCCGCCGCGGCCGCGACCGCCGCCGCGCGGTGGTCTTCCACGCGATCACGCTCGCGCTCGTGGTCGTCATCCTCTACCCGGCCGTCTGGATGGTGGTCTCCTCCTTCCGGCCGAGCACCGAGATCGTCGGCAACGTCAGCATCATCCCCTCGGCCGTGACGCTCGAGAACTACGCGAGCGCCTTCAGCGGCATCGGCGGGGTCAGCTTCTGGACCTTCTTCGCCAACTCGACGATCCTCGCCGTCGGCTCGGTCGTCGGCGTCGCCGCCTCGAGCGCCGTGACGGCGTACGCGCTGGCTCGCATCGACTTCCGCGGCCGCGCGCTGTGGTTCTCGCTGATGATCGCCACCCTGCTGCTGCCGGTGCACGTCATCCTCATCCCGCAGTACATCGTCTTCAACAACCTCGGCCTGGTGAACACCTTCTGGCCGCTGCTGCTGGGCAAGTTCCTCGCCGCCGAGGCGTTCTTCGTCTTCCTCATGGTCCAGTTCATGCGCAACCTGCCGCGCGAGCTCGACGAGGCGGCGCGGATCGACGGCGCCGGGCACGTGCGGATCTTCCGCTCGATCATGCTGCCGCTGATGAAGCCGGCGCTCGTGACGAGCTCGATCTTCGCCTTCATCTGGTCCTGGAACGACTTCCTCGGCCCGCTCCTGTACCTCAAGGACCCGAACCTCTACTCGCTGCCCATCGCGCTGCGGCTGTACGTCGACCAGACGACGGGGACGTCGAACTTCGGCGCCCAGATCGCCATGGCCGTGCTCGCGCTCGTGCCCGTGCTGATCTTCTTCCTCGTCTTCCAGCGCTACATCGTCGCGGGCG
The DNA here is from genome assembly GCF_013004605.1 of Pseudokineococcus marinus. GTDB lineage: Bacteria > Actinomycetota > Actinomycetes > Actinomycetales > Quadrisphaeraceae > Pseudokineococcus > Pseudokineococcus marinus. The sequence goes on along the minus strand of NZ_JABEMA010000015.1, from coordinate 288 downwards.
TGGCCACGCAGGGCCTCAAGGGCTGATGGCCCTGCAGGAGCGGCGCCGGGAGCGTCGCCGCGAGCGCGGGACGACCCCGGCGGGGCGTCGCTCGACGGCCCCCGACGCCCCCCGCGGCGTCGGGCCCTCGCTGGCCCTGCTCGGCGAGGTCGTCGTCGTCGGCGTCGTGGTCGCCCTGGCCGTGGTGCCGTTGGTGACGGCCCTGCCGGCCCTCGCGGCGGGCGCGCTGCACCTGCGCGCCCACGTCCGCGGCGAGGCCGACGGCCTGCGCGCCCTCGCCGGCCGCCT
>NZ_JABEMA010000149.1 GCF_013004605.1 Pseudokineococcus marinus | reverse complement strand
GTGGGAGGGCGGGGTCCTGGGCTACCCGACGGGCGACGAGGTGCGGCTCGGGCGCGACGGCGGCCTGCTGCAGCGCTTCCAGGGCGGTTTCGTCTACTGGAGCCGGGCCACCGGCGCCCAGGTGGTGCGCGGCCCGCTGCTCGACGCCTACGGGCGCGCCGGGTGGGAGGGCGGGGTCCTGGGCTACCCGACCGGCGGCCAGGTCGGCCTGCGCGACGGCGGCCTGCTGCAGCGCTTCCAGGGCGGGTTCGTCTACTGGAGCCCGGCCACGGGCGGCCACGTCGTGCGCGGGGCGCTGCTCGACGCCTACGGCCGCGCGGGCTGGGAGGGCGGCCGCTACGGCTACCCGACGGGGGAGCAGCGCACGTCCGGCAGCCGCCTCGTGCAGCCCTTCCAGGGCGGGACGCTCTCGGTCGCCGCCCGCTGACGGGCCACGGCGCACGGCCGGGGCGCCGTGGTGCCGCCCGCGGCGGACGTGCCGACCGCCACCCCGGCCACGTACTCTCGCCGCTCCCCGTGCCGCACCGCGCGGCGGGGACCGTCCGGGGGAGAGAGATCGAGGGAACGGGCTGAGCACCGCACTGCAGGAGCGTCCGTCGCCCCCGCCGACCGCGACCGGTCCGCCGGCGCGCCGGCAGGAGGTCGAGGGGCTGCGCACCCTCGCCATCGGCCTCGTCGTCGGCTACCACGTCTGGGTCGGCGGCGTCTCCGGCGGCGTCGACGTCTTCCTGGCGCTCACCGGCTTCTTCCTCGCCGGCTCGGTGCTGCGCCGGCTCGAGCAGGGCACCATGACGCCCCGCGCCGTGGTGGAGGCCTGGAGCCGCTTCCTCGTCCGGGTGCTGCCCCCGATCGCCCTCACCGTGGCGGGCACGCTCGTCGCCGTCCGTCTGCTCCTGCCGGCCACCCAGTGGCTCGACGCCACACGGGGCGCGCTGGCCTCGATCGGCATGGTGCAGAACGTCCGCCTCGGCGACCAGGCCGTCGACTACCTGGCGCGGGGCGACGCCCTCAGCCCCTTCCAGCACCTGTGGTCGACGTCGCTGCAGGGGCAGGTGACGCTGGTCCTGCCCGTCCTCGCCCTCGTCGTCGCGCTCGGTGCGCGCGCCACCGGCGCTCGGGCGGGGCGCTGCCTCGTCGCGGTGCTCCTCGCCCTCACGGCCGCCTCCTTCGTCCGCTCGGTGCAGCTCACGGCGCTCGACCAGCCGGCCGCCTACTTCGCCGGCGGCGCCCGGGCGTGGGAGCTCGGGGCGGGCGCCCTGGCCGCGGTGGTCCTGGCCAGGTGGCGCCCGGGCACCGCGGGCGCGCTGGTGCTCGGGTGGGCGGGCGTGCTGGGGCTGCTCGCGACCGGCGTCCTCATCCCGCCCACCTCCTTCCCCGGCGTCGCCGCCGCCCTGCCGGTCCTCTCGGGCCTCGCCGTGGTGGCCGCGGCCCACCACGGCGGCAGGGGCGGCGCGCACCGCCTCCTGTCCGCGCCGGTCCTCGCGCGGCCGGCGCCCCTGTCCTTCCCCCTCTACCTGTGGCACTGGCCCGTCCTCGTGGCCTACCTCTCGCTCACAGGGCGGCAGACGGCCTCGCTGCTCGGAGGTGCGGCGGTGGTCGCGCTGTCGGTCGCGCTGGCGGTGCTCACCCACCTGCTCCTCGACGGGCGGCTCGTCCCGGCCCTGCGGGCCAGGTCGGCGGTGGCGGCCGGTCTCGCCGCCCTCGCCCTCGTGCTGCCGGTCGTCGGCGGCGCGGCGGCGTGGGGCGCGTGGATGCAGCACCGGGTCCAGGAGGCGCTGGCCGCGGACGCCCGCCCCGGGGCGCTCGCGCTGGACCCGCGGACCCTCGTGCCGGAGGTGGAGGGCCCGCCCCTGCCCGACCCCACCGACCTGTGGGCCTCCTGGCCCGACCTCCTGGAGCGTCCCGGGTGCTCGGCCGACGACCTCCCCGACGAGGTCCGGACCTGCTGGGGCGGGGTCGAGGGCGCAGCGAGGCGGGTCGTGGTGGTGGGGGACTCGCACTCGGTGCAGTGGGTGCCTCCCCTCCTCGAGGTCGCCGTGGACCTCGACCTCGAGGTGGTGTGGATGACGCGGGGCGGGTGCCGGCTGCAGGACGCCGACCAGGTCGAGGACCCGGAGTGCCGCGCGTGGAACGAGCGGGTGCTCGGGGCCGTCGGGGAGCTGGACCCGGACCTGCTCGTGACGACCGTCACCTCGCAGGTGCGGGTCGGCGGGGGCGAGGAGCTCGCCCCCCGGCTGCTGCCCCCCCTGCGCGAGGTGGCCGCCTCGGTGCCCGTCATGGGCATGCGCGACAGCCCTCGCTACGACGAGGCGCCGACCGAGTGCCTCCTGACGACGGACGACCCGGTCTCCTGCGGCGCCGACCCCGCCGACCTGTACTCGCCCGAGGTGCTGGAGGAGGTGCGCGCCCAGCTGCCCGAGGGCGTGCGGCTCGTGGACACCCGCGACTACTTCTGCTCGGAGGACCGGTGCCCCGCGGTGGCGGGCGGCCTCTTCGTCTACTCCGACGACAACCACGCCACCGGGCTGTGGATGGAGTCCACGCGACACCTCCTGCGCCGCGACCTGGCGGAGGTCGTCGGCTGGTGAGGCGGCGCGCCCCGTCCGGGGGAGCGCCCCGGCGCCACTACCCTGGGCCGTCCCCGATCGAGGAGTGATCTCCCCCGTGAACGCCGACCTGGTCGTCGTCGGGTCCGGGTTCTTCGGCCTCACCGTCGCCGAGCGGTGCGCCGAGGAGCTGGGCCTGGACGTCGTCGTCATCGACCGCCGCCACCACATCGGGGGGAACGCCTACTCCGAGCCCGAGCCGACGACCGGCATCGAGGTCCACCGGTACGGCGCCCACCTGTTCCACACCTCCAACGAGCGGGTGTGGGAGTACGTCAACCGCTTCACGGACTTCACGCCGTACGTGCACCGCGTGTACACGAACCACGGCGGGGAGGTCTTCCCCATGCCGATCAACCTGGGGACGATCAACCAGTTCTTCCGCGCCGCCCACTCCCCGCAGCAGGCGCGCGACCTCGTGGCCGAGCAGGCCGCCGAGCTGGGCGGCCGCGAGCCGGCCAACCTCGACGAGAAGGCCGTGCAGCTCATCGGCCGGCCGCTCTACGAGGCCTTCATCCGCGAGTACACGGCCAAGCAGTGGCAGACCGACCCGAAGGACCTCCCCATGGAGGTCATCTCGCGGCTGCCGGTCCGCTACACCTACGACAACCGGTACTTCAACGACACCCACGAGGGGCTGCCGGCGCAGGGCTACACGGCCTGGCTCGAGCGCCTCGCCGACCACCCCCGCATCACCGTGCAGCTGGAGACCGACTTCTTCGACGCCTCGCAGCCGGTGTCCAAGGGCTCCGTCGTCGGGCAGGTCCCGGTGGTCTACACCGGCCCGGTGGACCGCTACTTCGACTACGCCGAGGGCGCCCTCACGTGGCGCACGCTCGACTTCGAGGAGGAGGTCCTGCCGGTCGGCGACTTCCAGGGCACCCCGGTCATGAACTACGCGGACGCCGACGTGCCCTACACGCGCATCCACGAGTTCCGGCACTTCCACCCCGAGCGGGACTACCCGACCGACCGGACGGTGATCATGCGGGAGTTCTCGCGCTTCGCCCAGGCCTCCGACGAGCCGTACTACCCGGTCAACACCGAGGCCGACCGCGCCCGGCTGCTCACCTACCGCGACGCGGCCCGCGGCGAGCGGGGCGTCCTGTTCGGCGGGAGGCTCGGGACGTACAAGTACCTCGACATGCACATGGCCATCGCGGCGGCGCTGTCCATGGTGGACAACACGCTCGCGCCGCACTTCCGCGGCGAGCGCGCGCTCGTCAGCGGCGGGGTGGACGCATGAGCGCGCCTGCGGCCGAGGAGGTCGGGACGCGCCCGGTGGGCGCCGCGGCGAGGGTCCTCCAGCGCGTCGTCCTGCCCGGGGACGCCGACCCCGACGTCCTGCCGCTCTACGTCGAGGGCGAGCTCGTCACGGCCGGCTCGTCCGAGGACGCGTCCCGCGCGACCGCGCGCGGCGGGGCGGTCTCCGGGGACCAGGTCCTCGGCCGCCGTCGCTTCCTCGTGCCGGCGGGCACCCGCTCGTCCTTCGCGACGTACTTCAACGCCTTCCCGGCCGGCTACTGGCGCCGGTGGACGGTCGTGGAGCAGGTCCGCCTGTCCGTCCGCACGAGCGGCGCGGGGACCGTGACGGTCTACCGGTCGAACGCCAAGGGCAACGCCCAGCGCGTCACGTCCTCGCGCGTCGGCGGCGACCACGGCTCCGACGTGGCCGTCGACCTGCCGCTGCGCGCCTTCAACGACGGCGGCTGGTACTGGTTCGACCTGGCGGCGGGCACGCAGGACCTCCGGCTCGAGGAGGCCTCCTGGTCCACGGACGACGGCGCCGGCCGCGGCGCCGGCACGGTGGCCGTCTCCATCACCACGATGAACCGCCCCGACTACTGCGCGCGCCTGCTGGCGACGCTCGGCGAGGACGAGGGCCTGCGCGACGTCGTGACCCGCGTGCGCGTCGTCGACCAGGGCACGCAGACGGTGTCGGCGGAGACCGAGCACTTCCCGCGCGCCCGGGCCGCCCTCGGCGACCGCCTCGACGTCGTCCACCAGGCCAACCTCGGCGGCTCTGGCGGCTTCGCCCGCGGCATGGTCGAGAGCCTGTCGGACGGCGTCGACCACGTGCTGCTCCTCGACGACGACGTCGTCGTCGAGCCCGAGGGGATCCTCCGCGCGGTCACCTTCGCCGACCTCGCGCGGACGCCGACCATCGTCGGCGGGCACATGTTCAGCATGTTCCAGCGCTCGCTGCTGCACGCGCTCGCCGAGCAGGTGCAGCCCTGGCGCACGTGGTGGGGGCCCGCGACGGCCACCCACCACGACCACGACCTCGGCCGGTCCGGCCTGCGCTCGACGCCGTGGCTGCACCGGCGCGTCGACCCTGACTTCAACGGGTGGTGGATGTGCCTCATCCCCACGTCGGTGGTCCGCGAGCTCGGGGTCTCGCTGCCGCTCTTCATCAAGTGGGACGACGCCGAGTACGGCCTGCGCGCCCGCGAGGCCGGCGTCCCCACCGTCTCGCTGCCCGGCGTCGCGGTGTGGCACGTGCCGTGGACCGACAAGGACGACGCCGTCGACTGGCAGGCGTACTTCCACGCCCGCAACCGGCTCGTCGTCGCGCTGCTGCACAGCCCCTACGCCCGCGGCGGGGCGCTCGTGCGGGAGAGCCTCGGCATCAGCGTCAAGCACCTGCTGTCGATGCAGTACTCGACCGCCGAGCTGCGGCTCATGGCGCTCGAGGCCGTCCTCGAGGGTCCGGAGCACCTGCACCGCGACCTCGCGACCACGCTGCCGCGCGTCCGGGAGGTCCGCGCCGGCTACGACGACGCGGTGGTGCGCCCCGACGCCACGGCCTTCCCGCCCCAGCGCCGCCGCAAGCCGCCGCGGCGCGGCCGCGACGTCCAGGTGCCGGAGAACCGGCTCGCGGGGCTCGTGCAGGCGGCGACGGGCACGCTCAAGCAGCTGCGGCCGGTCGACGAGCTCGCCCGTCGGCACCCGCAGGTCGCGGTGCCGCACATGGACTCCCGCTGGTGGCTGCTCGCCCAGTTCGACAGCGCGCTCGTCAGCACGGCGGACGGCACCGGCGCGGCCTGGTACCGCCGCGACCCCGCCCGCTTCCGCGCCCTCGCGGCCCGCACGACGGCCGCCCACCGCCGTCTGCTCGCGGAGTGGCCCCGGCTGGCCGCCGAGTACCGCGCGGCGCTGCCGGACCTCACGAGCCCCGACGGCTGGCGCGCCTCCTTCGCGCTGCCGCCGGCGGCACCGGACGCCGGGCGCACCCGGTCGTGAGCACCCGGTCGTGAGCGCGTCCCCCTCCGAGGCCCCTCTCGTCGCCCCCGGGCGGGGCCTCGGGCTCGTCGACGTCCTGCGCCAGCGCTACCTCCTGCGGCTGCTGGTCCGCAAGGAGCTGCGCGTGCGCTACCGGGGCTCCGTCCTCGGCCTCGCCTGGTCCTACGTCAAGCCGGCGGTGCAGTTCGCCGTCTTCTTCTTCGCGCTGGGTGAGTTCCTGCAGCAGCGGGACACGCTGCCGCCCTTCGCGATCTACCTCTTCTCGGGGATGATCGCCGTCAACCTCTTCAGCGAGTGCTTCGGCAACGCCACGCGCGCCGTCGTGGGCAACGCCCCGCTCGTCAAGAAGATCTACCTGCCGCGCGAGCTCTTCCCCGTCTCGAGCATCTGGGTGGGGCTCGTCCACTTCGTGCCGCAGGTCGTCGTGCTGCTCGTGGGGTGCGTGGTCGTCGGCTGGCGCCCGGGGCTCGTCGAGCTGGCCGTGGCCCTGCTCGGGGTCCTCGTCGTCGTCACCCTGGCGCTGGGCCTGGGGCTGCTCTTCGGGGCCCTCGACGTCCTCTACCGGGACCTCGAGAACATCGTCGACCTCATCCTCATGGTCGCGGTCTGGCTCTCGCCGGTCCTCTACCCGTGGACGCTCGTGCGCGACTCGCTCGGCGAGGGCTCGGTGCTGCTGTGGCTCTACCTCCACAACCCCCTCACGGTCGCCGTCGAGCTCTTCCACCGGGCCTTCTGGTACCCGGTCGCCGACGTGCCGGCCGACCGCTGGCAGATCCCCGACGGCCTCGTCTGGGACGGGGTGCTGGCGCTCGCCGGCTCACTCGTCCTCCTCGCCGTGGGCCAGCTCGTCTTCCGGCGGCTCGAGGGCCGCTTCGCCCAGGAGCTGTGATGCCAGGACCTGCAGTGCCCGGAGCCGCGGGGCCCCGGACGTCGGGCACCGACGTCGTCCGCGTCGGCGGCGTGAGCAAGCGGTTCACGCTCCGCCACAACCGCTCGCTCAAGGAGCTGGCCGTGGCGGCGGTGCGCGGTCGCCCCCTCGGCGACACCTTCATGGCGCTGGACGACGTGTCGCTGTCCGTCGGCCAGGGGGAGTCCGTGGCGCTGCTCGGGCTCAACGGGTCGGGCAAGTCGACGCTGCTCAAGCTCGTCTCGGGGGTCATGACGCCGGACAGCGGCTCCATCGGCGTCCGCGGCCGCGTCGCCGGCCTCATCGAGGTGGGCGCGGGCTTCCACCCCGACCTCACCGGCCGCGAGAACGTCTACCTCAACGCGGCCATCCTCGGGATGGACGCGGCGACGACGCGCGCCCGCTTCGACGAGATCGTCGCCTTCAGCGAGATCGAGCGCTTCATCGACACCGAGGTGAAGTTCTACTCCTCGGGCATGTTCCTGCGGCTCGCCTTCGCCGTCGCGGTGCACACCGAGCCCGACGTCTTCCTCGTCGACGAGATCCTCGCCGTCGGCGACGAGCCGTTCCAGCAGAAGTGCCTGGCGCGCATCCGCGCCCTGCGCGCCGAGGGCCGCACCCTCGTCATCGTCAGCCACGACCTCGACCGCATGGCGAAGCTCTGCGACCGCGGCGTCGTGCTCGCGGGCGGCCGCGTCCAGCTCGACGGCGGCATCGACGAGGCCGTGGCGCACCTGCGCGGCTGACGCCCCGCCGCGCCCCCTCCGCCCGCCC
>NZ_JABEMA010000148.1 GCF_013004605.1 Pseudokineococcus marinus | reverse complement strand
GACGAGGAGCGCACGCCGCGCTGCTCCGCGGCCGCGTCGTCCGCGGTCTCGGGGACGCCCTGCGGCCCGGCCGCCTGCGCCGCCGCGGGCAGCAGGCCGCTCGCGCCGAGCGCGGCCGCCAGGGCGAGGGAGAGGTGGCGACGACGCCGCGGGCGCGCGGGGGCACCGCGTCCGGTCGTCGGGAGGGGGGCGTCGGTGCCGGCGTGGGCCAGCGCGGGGGGCGTCGACATGGCGTCCTTCGCGGTCGGTCGGCGGTGGGTCGTCGGGGGACGTGCCCAGGTCGGCGGGCGTCCCGGCGAGGCCGTGTGACACCTGTGACGAACGGGACTCGTGTGACTCGTGATGCTGCTGTGACGGAACGTACCGGAGGAGACGCGGATCACCGAGAGTTACACCGGTGGAACTCCTCCCGGAGGGTGACGGGGCTCTCGGCGAGCTCGGAGCAGGAGCCTCCGAGGGGCTGGCCGACGGCCCGACGCCCGACGTCGCGGGGCCGGTGCGAGAGCCCGGGGCGCCGCGACGTGCCGGTCGCCACGGCGTGGCAGGCTCGGGCGGGTGAGCACGGCACCCGGCGCCCCAGACGACCGCCCCACCACCGACCCCTCCGGCACCGACGCAGCCGGCACCGACGCAGCCGACGGGGGCTCCGGCGCGGAGCGCCCGACGACGACGGCGGAGGGCTCCGCCCTCGCCGACCTCGAGGGGCTCGTGGGGGAGTGGTGGACGCTCGCGGAGGTCGCCGAGCACCTCGACCTGTCGGTCTCCCAGGTGCGCCGGCTCGTCGCCGACCGCGACCTCGTCGCCGTCCGCCGCGGGAAGCCCCGCGCCGACTGCGTGCCACGGGCGCTCGCCGACCCCGAGCCGCTGCGGCGCCTGCGGGGCACGGCCGTGCTGCTGGCGGACGCCGGCTACTCCGACGCCGAGGCGCTGCGGTGGCTCTTCACGCCCGACCCGTCGCTGCCGGGCACCCCGGTGGAGGCGCTGCGGGCCGAGCACCGCACCACGGAGGTGCGCCGCCGGGCGCAGGCGCTGGCCTTCTGACCCGCCCCGGGGTCACGTCGCCCCGGCGGCGGCGCCGGAGCAGCGACGTGGCCGCACGTCGCCCCCGGGCGGGCGACGTCAGGGACGGCGCCAGGCGCGCTCGTCGCGGCGGGAACGGCGGGCCCGCGCCAGCGCGGGCAGCGCCACCCGCAGGCGCCGGGGGGCGGGCACGGAGACCCGCTGGTGGAGCACGCGGAGGTCGGCGTCCTCGACGGCGCCGAGGATGCCGCCGTAGAGCTCGTCGGCGCAGGCGATGGCGTCGCGGCTCGTCGGGTGGAGCATGCCGATGCCGGGGCGCGCGCGGGCGTACAGCTCGCGCGTGCGGGCCACCTCCAGCTCGAGCAGCGTGCGCACGCCGGGCGTGAGCGACGCCGAGCGGCGGCAGTGCCACAGCTCGTCGCGGTCGACGCCGCACGCGTCGAGGTCCTCCTGCGGCAGGTACACGCGCCCGCGCTCGAGGTCCTCGCCGACGTCGCGGATGAAGTTCGACATCTGGAAGGCCTCGCCGAGCGTCCGCGCGCAGCGGGCCGCCGGCTCCTCGAGCCCGGGCAGGGGCTCGAGGACGGGCAGCATCTGCAGGCCGATGACGGCGGCGGAGCCGTGCATGTAGTGCACGAGGTCGGCCCACGTCGCGTAGCCGGTCTCGGTGATGTCCATGCGCATGGACTCGAGGAAGGCCCGCACGTGTTCGCGGGGGATCGCCCAGCGCTCCATGGTCAGCGCCATGGCGCGGCTGACGGCGTCGGGCGCCGTGCCGCCCGCGCGGGCGCCGTCGAGGCCGCGCCAGAACTCCTCCTCGAAGCGCACGAGCGCCGCCGGGTCGGGGGAGGTGAGGCTGTCGACGAACTCGTCGGCGTAGCGGGCGAAGCCGTACAGCGCCCACACCCACGGCCGCTTCGCGGGCGGCAGCAGCGCCGTCGCCAGGTAGTACGTGCGCCCGTGCTCGGCGTGCAGGCGCCGGCACTCCTGGAAGTCGGCGCGCAGGCCGGCGTCGACGATGCCGGCCGCGTCGAGCGAGCGCTCGCCGAGGCGGTACCGCCCGGGCGCCGGCGTGCGCACGGCGGCCGCGGTCGGGGCGCTCACCGGTAGGCCCGCGAGCGGTACCCGGGCACCTTGCCGGTGATGCGCTCGGCCGCGAGGCGCCCCGAGACGAGGACCATCGGCACGCCGACGCCGGGCTGCGTGCCCGAGCCGGTGAGGACGACGTTCTCGCCCCAGAGGTTGCCCGGGCGGAAGGGCCCGGTCTGGCTGAAGGCGTGGGAGGCCGCGAAGGGCGCGCCGGCCTCCATGCCGCGGCGCTGCCAGTCCAGCGGCGTCGTCACGTGCTCGACCTCGATGCCGTCCGCGAAGCCGGGGAAGCCGCGCGCCTCCATCGTGCGCAGCACGTGCTCGCGGTAGTGCGGGCCGATGCGCTCCCAGTCGAGGTCGGGCGCGCTCTGCAGGTTCGGCGTCGGGAAGAGCACGTAGTAGGTGTGCCGCCCCTCGGGCGCCGCGGTGGGGTCCGAGAGCGACGGCGTCGAGATGAGCACGCTGGGGTCGCTCATGAGGCGCCCGCCGGTCAGCTCGGCGAAGACCTCCTCCCACGCGTGGCCGAAGGAGATCGTGTGGTGCGCCGCGCCGGGGTAGTGCGCCGTCGAGCCCGCGAGCATGAGGTAGCACGACGGCGAGTACGTCATCCGCCGCGACGCCCGGCTCTCGACGCCGAGCAGGTCGCGGTAGGCCACCGGCAGGTCGGGGTTGAGGACGACGGCGTCGCACGCGATGCGCTCGCCGTCCTCCGTGATGACGGCGCTGGCGCGTCCGCCGCTGTGCTCGACGGAGGCGACGGGGGTGCTGTAGCGGACGTCGACGCCGTGGGCCTCGAGCGCCGCGGCCATGGCCTCCGGCACGGCGGCCACGCCGCCCTTCGGGAAGAAGACTCCCGCCACCGAGTCCATGTAGGCGATGACGGCGTACAGCGCCAGGGCGTCGTAGGGCGACAGGCCGGCGTAGAGCGCCTGGAAGGAGAAGGCGCGCTGGGTGCGGGGGTCGCGCAGGTACTTCTCGACGCGCGGGGCCAGCTTGCCGAAGCCGCCGAGGGCGGCGAGCCGGGCCAGGTCGGGGGTGATCAGGTCCAGGGGCGTGTCGATGTTCGTGTCGATGAAGTCGCGCATCTCCGCGCGGTAGAGCTTCGAGACGTAGTCGACGTACCGCAGGTAGCCGCGCGCCTCGTCGGGGCCGATGACGCGCTCGACCTCGGCGGCCATGGCGCCGGGGTCGGAGTGGACGTCCATCGAGGAGCCGTCGGCGAACTGCGCCCGGTAGAGCGGGGAGACGGGCTCGAGGGTCAGCCAGTCCGCCATGTCCTCGCCGAGGGCGTCGAAGCAGTCGGCGATGAGGTCGGGCATCGTCAGGACGGTCGGGCCCGGGTCGAACCGGTAGGTGCCCGTCGGTCCGGCCAGCTCCAGGCGGCCCGCACGGCCGCCGGGGACGGCCTCGCGCTCGAGCAGCGTGACGCGGCGCCCCGCGCCGGCGAGGCGCATCGCCGCGGACAGGCCCGCGAGGCCGGCGCCGACGACGACGACGTGGTCGCTCGGCCCGGACGTCGTCCGCAGCCGCCCGGGGGCCGCGGCCTGCGCGGCCCAGCGGGCCCAGCGGCGCGAGCGGGTGGTCAGGTCGCCGGTGCGGCCGGAGCCGGTCAGGAGCGGGCTCATGGGGTGTCCTCGCGTCGGTGCTCGTCGTGCTCGGGGGGCCGGGGGCTCGGGCCGGGGGTCTCGCGGTCCAGGTGTCGTGGGTCCGGGTGTCGCGGGGCGGGGTCAGGCGGTGCGGGCGGTGGCGATGCCCACGAGGCGCTCGAGGTCCTCGCGCGCCTCCTCGGTGACGGGCGCCGTCGCCAGCGCCGCGCGGGAGCGGGCCACGAGGTCGTCGATGAGCTCCTCGACGGCGGCGAGCGAGCCCGTGCGGCGGATGAGGTCCTGCAGCGCGGCCACCCCGGCGTCGTCGAGGTCGGGCGCGCCGAGGAGGGAGGTGAGCAGGTCGGCGTCCTCGGCGCCCGCGCCCTGCGCGGCCAGGGCGACGAGCATGGTGCGCTTGCCCTCCCGCAGGTCGTCCCCGGCCGGCTTGCCGGTGACGGCCGGGTCGCCGAAGACGCCGAGGACGTCGTCGCGCAGCTGGAAGGCCTCGCCCAGCGGCAGCCCGTAGGCGGACAGGGCCTCCCGCTGCGCCGGGCCCGCGCCCGCGAGGGCCGCGCCGATGAGCAGCGGGTGCTCGACCGTGTACTTGGCGCTCTTCCAGCGCAGCACGCGCAGCGCCCGCTCGTCGGCGCCCTCGGGCGCGCCGCCCGAGGCCTGCTCGAGGACGTCGAGGTACTGGCCGGCCATGAGCTGGGTGCGCATGCGGTCGAAGACGAGGCGGGCGGAGGCCAGGCGCTCGGGCTCCGCCCCGCAGCCGGCGAGGGCCTCGTCGCTCCAGGACAGGCACAGGTCGCCGGCGAGGATGGCGGCCGCCTCCCCGAAGCGCTCGCAGGAGCCGCTCCAGCCGCTCGTGGCGTGCAGGTCGCCGAAGCGGCGGTGCAGCGCGGGCATGCCCCGGCGCGTGTCGGAGCCGTCCATGACGTCGTCGTGGATGAGCGCGGCGGCCTGGAAGAGCTCGAGGGCCGCGCCCACGCGCGCCTCGACGGCGCCGTCCTGGCCGCCGGAGGCCCGGTAGCCCGCCGTGCAGAAGGCGGGGCGCAGGCGCTTGCCGCCGGCCACGAGGTCGGCGACGGCGTCGACGAGCGGCTCGGTCTCCGGCGCCACCTCGGCGAGGACGGCGCGCTGGCGGGCCAGCACGGCGTCCAGCTCGGCCTGCACGGCGGTGCGGACCGCCTGCGCCCTCGCCGCGTGCACGTCCACCTGCGACCTCCTGCTGCGCACCGGCCCGACCCCGCCGAGCCCGGGCGGCCCGCCGTCGCAGGGGAGCCTAGGTGCCGCGTCCCGCACCGTGGGCGCCGGGTCGGGCGGCGCCCGCGCTGGCTAGCCTCGGGGCATGGTGACCCGCGGCGCCCCGCTGCGCGACGTGCTCGCGGACCTGCGCGCCGAGGGCCGGCCGTCCCTGTCCTTCGAGTTCTTCCCCCCGCGCGACGACGCCGGCGAGGCCGTGCTCTGGGAGTCGCTGCGGCGCGTGGAGGCCCTCGACCCGACCTTCGTCTCCGTGACCTACGGCGCCGGCGGCTCCACGCGCGAGCGCACGGTGCGGGCCACGCGCGAGGTCTCCCGCGAGACGACGATGCAGCCGGTGGCGCACCTCACGTGCGTCTCGGCCTCCCGCTCCGAGCTGCGCCGGGTCGTCGGGGAGTACGCCGACGCCGGCGTGTCCTCCGTGCTGGCCCTGCGGGGCGACCCGCCGGGCGGCCCGGGGACGGCGTTCGAGCGGCACCCCGGGGGGCTGCGCAACGCGCTCGAGCTCGTCGAGCTCGTGCGCTCGCTCGGCGACTTCACCGTCGGCGTCGCCGCGTTCCCCACCCCGCACCCGGAGTCGGCCGACGCCGACCAGGACGCCCGCGTCCTGGCGCTCAAGGCGCGCGCCGGCGCGTCCTTCGCCGTCACCCAGCTCTTCTACGAGGCGCGGCTGTGGACGGAGCTCGTCGACCGCGCCGCCGGCCACGGCTGCGACATCCCCGTGCTGCCCGGTCTCATGGCGATCACCTCGCTGCGCCAGGTGGCCACCTTCACCAAGCTCGCGGGCGCGCCGGTGCCCGCGCGCGTCGTCGAGCGGCTGGAGGAGGCCGAGCGCCGGGGCGGCGCCGCCGAGGTGCGCCGCACGGGGGTCGCGCTCACCGCCGAGCTCGGTGCCGAGCTCCTCGACGCGGGCGCCCCGGGCCTGCACCTCTACACGCTGAACCGCTCCTCGGCCTCGCTCGAGATCGTCCGCGCCCTGGGCCTGCGCGACCCGGAGCACGCCGGCGCGCCCGCCGCCGTCGCCTCCTGAGGCCGCGGGTGGGCGCGGGTCACGAGGGGGGCGCGGGGGGCGCCGTCCCCGACCGCGAGGAGCACCTGCGGCGCTGGGCCGCGCTCCACGGCGCGCCGGCGCCCACGGGGGTCGTGCGCTGGTGGCTCTCGCTCGTGCACCTGCTCTCGGCGCCGTCGGCGCGACGTCGGCGTGGTCACCGTGGGGGAGCGGCCGACGCGCGTGCTCGTCGTGGCGGCGACCGCGCTCGTCGCCGGGCTGCGTCCGCAGGACGCCGCCACCTGGGCCGCCGTGGGCGCGTGGGCGGCGCTGGTCGTCGCCGTCGTGGCCCTCGGGCAGCTGCTGCCCGTGCTCCGGCGCCAGCTGCGGGCGCTCGACGCCGCCGACGACGTGCACGGCGTCGGACGTGGGGAAGACGAGGGGCGCGGGGCGTGAGCGTCGTCGACCGCGTCCCGGAGCGGGCGCCCCGCCCCACGGCCACCCGGTGGATGGACGGCGCCCGCGTGCTCGCGATCGTCGCCGTCGTCCTCATCCACCTGCTGGCGCCGGTCGTCGAGGGCCGCGGCGTGCCGGTGGGCAGCGCCGGCTGGTGGGTGGCCAACGCGCTCGACGCCGGGACGCGCTGGTGCGTGCCCGTCTTCGTCATGATCTCCGGGGCCCTCGCGCTCGACCCCGGCCGGACGGCGCGGCCGCGCGAGTACTTCCGGCGTCGGGCGGCCCGCATCGGGATCCCGCTCGTCGTGTGGACGGTGCTCTACCTCCTCTTCCGGGCGTACGTGCTCGGTGCCGACCTCACCCCGGCCGACGCGGCCGCCGACGTGGCCGCCGGCGCGCCGTTCCTCCAGCTGTACTTCCTCTACGTCCTCGCCGGGCTGGTCCTCGCCACGCCCTTCCTCAAGGTCGTCACCCGGCACGCCACCTGGCGGATGTCCCTCGGCCTGGCCGTCGTGCTGCTCGGGCTCGGCGTCCTCGACCAGGTGCTGGCCTTCGCGGGCGGGGTGGGCGAGGCCAACGCGGCCACGCGCTTCCTGCCCTTCGCGGGCTACTACGTCCTCGGCTGGTGCCTGCGCGACGTGCTCGTGCGGGGGAGGGGGCTGGCGCTGGCCCGGGTCGGCCTGTGGACCTCGCTGGCGCTGACGGCGCTCGCGGCGGGCGCCACCGGCTACGGCTCCCTCGGCCGCTACGCCTACGACTTCCTCTCCCCGACGGTCGTCGTCGCCTCGACGTGCGCCTACCTCCTGCTCCACCGGGGCCTGGACCGGGCGCCGCGGCGCGTCGGTACGGCGCTCGCGCGCTGGGCGCCGTACGCCTTCGGCGTCTTCCTCGTCCACGGCGCGCTGGTCTACGGCCTGCGCGCCGTCACGGGGCCGCCCGACTCCCTGGCCGAGGTGCTGGGCACGGTGCTGCTCCTCCTGCCCGCCCACCTCCTCGCGGCGACCGCGCTGACGTGGGTCCTCCTGCAGGTCCCTTACGTGCGGGCGGCCCTCGGCGAGTCCGCCCGCCGGCCCCCGCGGCGCGCCGCCGCCTGACGCCGGCTCGCCGGGGGGTGCCCGGGAGGGCTCACCAGGGACGCGCGGCCGTGCGGGTCGACGTCGATCGCACGGCGGCGCGTCCCCGTTCGCCGACGGCGGCGACGGCGACACC
>NZ_JABEMA010000147.1 GCF_013004605.1 Pseudokineococcus marinus | reverse complement strand
GGTGTCCGCCGTCGTCAGCGCGGTGCGCCCCTACCCGGCGCAGGCGGCGGGGGACAGCCCCTTCTCCTCGCCGAGCGGGGCGGCGCTGCCCGGCGCGCTCGCCCAGCTCGTCACCACCGGGGCCACGGGCCTGCTCGCGCTCCCGGCCGTCGCGCTCGCGCTCGCCTCCGCGCTGTGGCCCTGGTGCGGGGCGCTGGCCCTGGTCGCGGGCGCGGGCCTCGGGGCGCTGGTCGTGCGCGAGGGGGTGCGGCGGGGCGGTGCGCTGCTCGACCGGCGGGGCCCGGAGCTGCTCGCCGCGGTGCGCCGCGACCGCTGAGGCGGTGCGGCAGGATGCCGCCCATGCCTGCTGCGCCGAGCGTCTCCTACTCGATCACGGTCCGCCTCGAGCTCCCCGCGCGGCCCACCGCGGTGAGCGAGCTCACCTCGGCCATCGAGAGCGGGCACGGCATCGTCACGGCGCTCGACGTCACGGCCTCCGGCGCGGGCCGGGTCCGGGTGGACGTGACGTGCGCCACGCGCGGCACCGACCACGCCGACGAGATCGTCGAGCACCTGCGCGCGCTCGACGGCGTGGACATCGGCCGAGTGTCGGACCGGACCTTCCTCGCCCACCTCGGCGGCAAGATCTCCGTCGAGCCGAAGATGCCGATCCGCAACCGCGACGACCTCTCGCTCATCTACACGCCCGGCGTCGCCCGCGTCTGCGAGGCCATCGCCAAGGAGCCCGCCGACGCGCGGCGCCTGACCATCAAGCGCAACACCGTGGCCGTCGTCACGGACGGCACGGCGGTGCTCGGCCTCGGCGACATCGGCCCGCTCGCGGCGCTGCCGGTCATGGAGGGCAAGGCCGCGCTCTTCAAGCGCTTCGGCGGCATCGACGCGTTCCCGATCTGCCTCGACACGACCGACACCGAGGAGATCATCAGCGCGGTCAAGGCCATCGCCCCCGTCTTCGCGGGCATCAACCTCGAGGACATCGCCGCGCCGCGGTGCTTCGAGATCGAGGACCGGCTCCGCGAGGAGCTCGACATCCCCGTCTTCCACGACGACCAGCACGGCACGGCCATCGTCTGCACGGCGGCGCTGCTCAACGCGCTCAAGGTCGTGGGCAAGCAGCTGCCCGACGTCCGCGTCGTCATGTCCGGGGCGGGGGCCGCCGGCACCGCGGTGCTCAAGCTGCTGCTCGCCGCCGGGGCGCGCGACGTCGTCGTCGCCGACATCGACGGGGTCGTGCACGCGGAGCGTCCCGGCCTGCACCCCTCGGCCCGCTGGACGGCCGAGCACACCAACCCGCGCGGCCTCACGGGCACGCTCAAGGACGCCCTCGCGGGGGCGGACGTCTTCATCGGCGTCAGCGCGCCCAACATCCTCACCGGCGAGGACATCGGCACGATGGCGGCCGACGCGGTCGTCTTCGCGCTCGCCAACCCGGTGCCGGAGGTCGACCCGACGGCGGCCGCCGAGCACGCCGCCGTCGTCGCCACGGGGCGCAGCGACTTCGCCAACCAGATCAACAACGTGCTCGCTTTCCCGGGCGTCTTCCGGGGGCTGCTCGACGCGCAGTCGCACTCGATCGACGAGGACATGCTCCTCGCGGCCGCCCGGGCGCTCGCCGCGGTCGTCGGCGACGACGAGCTCAACGCGGCCTACATCGTCCCGAGCGTCTTCCACCCGGACGTCGCCACGGTCGTGGCCGACGCCGTCGAGGCCGCCGCCCGGGCCGCCGGCGCGGGGGAGACCCCCTCGCCCGTCGTGGCCGCCACCGAGGCCGCCGCCGAGGCGGGCGAGGACGTCGGCTCCTCCGCGGGCGCGGTCGCCGGCACGCTCTGAGGGACCCGGCCCGACGGCCGAGGGCCGCGGGTCCCGGGGGCGCCCGTCGCGCGGCCGGTCCGGGCGGTGGCGATGATGGCGCCGTGGTGACGGACGGCGACCGGTACGTGGGGCGGCTGCTCGTGGCCGCGCCCTCGCTGTGGGAGCAGGAGTTCCGGCGCACCGTCGTCCTCGTCCTCGACCACGACGACGCGGGGGCGCTCGGCGTCGTGGTGAACCGGCCCCTGCCCGTGCGGGTCGACGCCGTGCTGCCGCCCTGGCAGGAGCACGTCACCGAGCCCGCGCGCCTCTTCCGCGGCGGCCCGGTGGCCCTCGACTCCGCGCTCGGCCTCGTCGTCGTGCCCGGCGACGGCCCCGAGCCCGTCGGCGTGCGCCGCATCATCGGCGCGCTGGGCCTCGTCGACCTCGACGCCGTGCCCGCCGACGTCTCCCGCTCCGCCTCCGGGCTGCGCATCTTCGCCGGGTACGCGGGCTGGAGCCCCGGCCAGCTCGAGGGGGAGGTCGCCGAGGGCTCCTGGCTCGTGCTCGACGCCGAGCCCTCCGACGCCGTCACCTCGCGCCCGGCCGGCCTGTGGGCCGACGTGCTGCGCCGCCAGCCCGGTCGGCTCTCGCTGCTGGCGAGCTTCCCCGACGACCCGACGCACAACTGACCCGCCGGGCGTCCCGCCGCGCCCCCTCCCGGGGCGATGTGTGGCCATGTGGCCCTCCCGCCGGACCCTCCCGAGGCGATGAGTGGCCATGTCGCCCCTGCCGCGCATCCCCGGACTCGTCCGGGCCGTACGGCCGCACGTCGCCCTGCGGTGGAGCGTTCCGAGGGCGACATGGCCACATGTCGCCCTGCGGGGAAGCGTTCCGAGGGCGACATGGCCACACGTCGACCGTGGGGACGGCGCGGTCGTCGTCGCTGCCCGCCGCCGGGGGCGCGCCGACGTAGCATCGGCGCCCATGAGCACCTCCTCGCCCGAGCCCCCCGACGGCCCGTCGTCGGACCCGTCGCGCTCCGCGACGTCGGTCCTCGAGCGCGAGCTCGTCGAGCAGCCGCAGCTGTCGGAGCCCGGCGACCACGAGCGCTTCGCGCACTACGTGCGCAAGGAGAAGATCATGGAGTCGGCGCTGTCGGGAGAGCCCGTCACCGCCCTCTGCGGGAAGGTCTGGGTGCCGGGTCGCGACCCGAAGCGGTTCCCCGTCTGCCCGCAGTGCAAGGAGGTCTACGAGGGCCTGCGCGAGCCCGCCGACGGCGGCGGCTCCGGCGGCGACAAGTGACGGCGGTCGCCCGGCCGGCCGGGGGCGCACCGGCCGCGTGAGCACCCGCACCTCCCGCGCCGTCCCCGCCCAGGGGGCGCAGCGCCGCGCCAGCACGCCCGCGCGAGCCCTGCGCGCCTGGCAGAGCGCCGCCCTCGACCTCTACGACGCCGAGCCCGGCCGCGAGGACTTTCTCGTCACGGCCACGCCCGGCGCCGGCAAGACGACGTTCGCGCTGGCCCTCGCCTCCCGCCTGCTCGAGCGCCGCGTCGTCGACCGCGTCGTCGTCGTGTGCCCGACCGACCACCTGCGCACCCAGTGGGCCGACGCCGCCGACCGCGCGGGCGTCGTCCTCGACCCGGCGCTGCCCAACAGCGTCGGGCCCGTGCCGGCCGGGGCGCAGGGCTACGTGACGACGTACGCGCAGGTGGCGGGCAAGCCCGCGCTGCACGCCGCGCGCTCCACGGCCAAGCGCACCCTCGTCGTGCTCGACGAGGTGCACCACGCCGGTGACGGCCTCTCCTGGGGCGACGCGTGCGCCGAGGCCTTCGAGGGCGCGCGCCGCCGCCTGTGCCTGACGGGGACGCCGTTCCGCACCAAGCCCGGCGAGCGCATCCCCTTCGTCCACTACGAGGACGTCGGCGGCGGCGAGCTGCGCAGCCGCGCCGACTACACCTACGGCTACCGCGAGGCGCTCGCCGACGCCGTCGTGCGCCCCGTCGTCTTCGCCGCCTACACCGGCACCTCGCGGTGGCGGAACAGCGCGGGCGAGGTCGTGGCGGCGTCGCTGTCGGAGCCGGGCACGCGCTCGGTCGAGGCGGCGGCGTGGAAGACGGCGCTGGACCCGCGCGGCGGCTGGGTGCCCCACGTCGTCGCCGCCATGGACGACCGGATCACGCACCTGCGCGAGACGGGCATGCCCGACGCCGGCGGGCTCGTCCTCGCGAGCGACCAGGACGACGCGCGCGCCTACGCCGACGTCGTCAAGCGGGTCACGGGGACGGCGCCCGTCCTCATCCTCTCCGACGACCCGAAGGCGTCGCGGAAGATCGAGGACTTCGCGGCGGGCACCCAGCGGATGGCCGTCTGCGTCCGCATGGTCTCCGAGGGCGTCGACGTGCCGCGGGCCGCCTGCCTCGCGTGGATGACGAGCTACCGCACGCCCCTCTTCTTCGCCCAGGCCGTCGGGCGCGTGGTGCGCTCCCGCTCGCCGCGCGAGTCCGCCACCGTCTTCCTGCCGGCCGTGCGGCCGCTGCTGGCGCTGGCGGCCGAGCTCGAGAGCGAGCGCGAGCACGTCCTCCCGGCCCCGGCGGAGGCGCCCGACGACGCCCTCGACCTGCGGCCCCCGCCGGAGCGGGAGGCGTCCGACGCCGTCGGCCAGCACGAGTCGCTGGAGGCGGACGCGCAGTTCGCGCACGTCCTCCACGGCGGCCGCGCGGTCGTGGCGGAGCCGGCGGGCCCGGAGGACGAGGAGTTCCTCGGCATCCCGGGCCTGCTCACGCCGGAGCAGACCGCGTCGCTGCTCGCGAGCCGCGACGAGGAGACTCGACGGCGGATCGCCGCCTCCCGCGGGGGCGAGGGGGCCGAGGACCAGGGGACCGCCGTCGAGGACGCGCCCGAGGAGCCCGACGAGGCCGCGTGGCGCAGCACCGCGGGCCTGCGCCGGGAGGTCAACCGGCTCGTGGGCCAGCTCGCGGCGCGCACGGGCGTGCCCCACGCGGTCGTCCACCGGCGCCTGCGCACCGAGGTGCCGGGGCCCGGCTCGGCGACCGCGTCGCCCGAGCTCCTGGCGCGGCGGCGCGACCACCTGCTCGCCTCCCTCTGACGTGGCCGCCCGCCGCGCGGCCCGCCCGCTCGTGGTCCCATGTCCTGAGATGCGCCGCGGCCGAGGCGTGGACCGCGAGAGGATCGGCGGCGGCGCCCGCCCCCTCGGGTCGGCGCCCCGCCCGGCGTCCCGGTCCTGACCTGCGGAGGTGCTGCGTGAACGAGCGCGTGCTGCGCGTGGCGCTGCTCGGCTGCGGCGTCGTCGGCTCGGAGGTGGCGCGCGAGCTGCTCGAGCAGCCCGACGAGCTCGCCGCCCGGTGCGGCGCGCGCCTGGAGCTGGTCGGCGTCGCCGTCCGCCGCCCCGGCCGCCAGCGCCCGCCCGGCCTCGACCCGGCCCTGCTGACGACCGACGCCGAGGGCCTCGTCGAGCGCGCCGACCTCGTCGTCGAGGTCATCGGCGGCATCGAGCCCGCCCGCTCGCTGCTGCTGCGGGCCATGGCGCACGGCGCGTCGGTCGTCACCGCGAACAAGGCGCTGCTCGCCGAGGACGGCCCGCGGCTGTACGAGGCGGCCGACGCCGCGGGCGTCGACCTCTACTTCGAGGCGGCCGTGGCGGGGGCCATCCCCATCGTCCGCCCGCTGCGGGACTCCCTCGTGGGCGACCGCGTGGACCGGGTGCTCGGCGTCGTCAACGGGACGACGAACTACGTCCTCGACCAGATGGACACGACCGGCGCGGGCCTCGACGAGGCCGTGCAGGAGGCGCAGGCCCTGGGCTACGCCGAGGCCGACCCGACGGCCGACGTCGAGGGCTTCGACGCCGCCGCGAAGGCCGCGATCATCGCCTCGCTCGCCTTCCACACGCGCGTGAGCGCCGCCGACGTCCACCGGGAGGGCATCACGGGGGTCACGGCCGGGGACGTCGCGGCCGCGCGCGAGGCCGGCGCCGTCGTCAAGCTCCTCGCGATCTGCGAGCGCACGGCTGGGGAGGACGGCGACCCCGAGGGCCCGGGCGCCGGCGTCTCGGTGCGCGTGCACCCGGCGATGGTCCCGCGCACCCACCCGCTGGCGGGCGTGCGCGGCGCCTTCAACGCGGTCTTCGTCGAGGCGCGCGGCGCCGGGCCGCTGATGTTCTACGGGCAGGGCGCCGGCGGCGCCCCCACGGCCAGCGCCGTCCTCGGCGACCTCGTCGCCGTCGCCCGCCACCGGGTCACCGGGGGCCGCGGGTCGTCGGAGTCGGCCCACGCGGACCTGCCGGTGCGGCCCATGGGGGAGGCGCTGACCCGCTACCACGTGCGCCTGGAGGTCCAGGACCGGCCGGGCGCGCTGGCGCAGGTCGCGCAGGTCTTCGCCGACCACGGCGCGAGCGTCGAGACGGTGCGGCAGACGCCCCTCGGCGACGGCGCCGAGGGCACCGCGGCGCTCGTCGTCGCCACGCACGAGGCCCGCGACGCGGCCCTGGCCGCGACCGTGGAGGCGCTGGAGGCCGCCCCGGCGGTGCTCGGCATCACCTCGGTCCTGCGCGTCGAGGGCGCCTGAGCCGCACGACCGCAGGAGCACTCGGCCCGGCGGCGACGCCGGCGGGCCGCCACCCGGAGCCCGCGCCCGTCGGGGGCGCCGACGAGGCGCGACGAGCGCCGCAGGAGGGGAGCTGACCGTGGCCCACGTCTGGCGCGGCGTCATCGAGGAGTACCGCGACCGGCTGCCCTTCGGCGGCGACGACCCGGTGGTAACGCTGGGGGAGGGCGGCACCCCGCTGGTGCGGGCGCACGCGCTGTCCGAGCGCACGTCCTGCGAGGTCTTCGTCAAGGTGGAGGGCTGCAACCCCACCGGGTCGTTCAAGGACCGGGGCATGACGTCGGCGATCTCGCGGGCCAAGGGGCTCGGGGCGCGGGCCGTGATCTGCGCCTCCACGGGCAACACGTCGGCGTCGGCGGCGGCCTACGCCACGGCGGCGGGGATGGCCTGCGGCGTGCTCGTGCCCGAGGGCAAGATCGCCCTCGGCAAGCTCAGCCAGGCCATCGCCCACGGCGCGACCCTGCTGCAGGTCGACGGCAACTTCGACGACTGCCTCACGCTGGCCCGCAAGCTCGCCGAGGCCTACCCCGTCGAGCTCGTCAACAGCGTCAACCCCTACCGCATCGAGGGGCAGAAGACCGGTGCCTTCGAGGTCGTCGACGTCCTCGGGGACGCGCCCGACGTCCACTGCCTGCCCGTGGGCAACGCCGGCAACATCACGGCGTACTGGAAGGGCTACACGGAGTACACGACGTCGTCGCCGCAGCCGGGGCCCGCGACGCGGACGCCGCGGATGTGGGGCTTCCAGGCCGCGGGCGCGGCGCCGATCGTCCTGGGGCACCCCGTCGACGCGCCCGACACGCTGGCGACGGCGATCCGCATCGGCAACCCCGCGTCGTGGGAGCAGGCGGTCGCGGCCCGGGACGACTCCGGCGGGCTCGTCGCGAGCGTCACCGACGAGGAGATCCTCGCCGCGCACCGGCTCCTGTCGAGCGAGGACGGAGTCTTCGTCGAGCCGGCCTCGGCGGCCGGCGTCGCGGGGCTGCTTAAGCGGCACGCCGCCGGCGACCTCGACCCGGGCCTGCGCGTCGTCGTCACGGTCACGGGCCACGGGCTCAAGGACCCGCAGTGGGCGCTGCGCGCGGCGGACGGCGAGGAGGTCTCGCCGGTGCGCGTGCCCGTCGACGCCATGACCGCCGCGGCCGCGCTCGGCCTCGAGGGCTGAGCGCCGTGGCGGGCCCGACGGCGGACGCAGCGGTGGGCCCCTCGGGCG
>NZ_JABEMA010000146.1 GCF_013004605.1 Pseudokineococcus marinus | reverse complement strand
AGGAGCTCCGGCAGGACCGCCGCCGCGGGCAGGTCGACGCCGTCGCGGGCGAGGGCCGCGAGCGCGGCCGCGAGGAGCCCGCCGCTCATGCCGGGGACGTCGGGCGGCGTCGGACGGGGCGCTCGCGCCCGGGTGGGGTCGGCACGTCAGAAGTAGTCGAGCACCTCGACGAGGTCGCCGCCGGCGAGCACGTCGAGCGCCCCGAGGGCGGCGTCCTCGTCGTCGCCGAGCACCTCGGCGCCCGCCGTGCGCACGGCGCCGAGCGCGGTGACCGACCCGGCGTAGAGGGCGGCCAGGCCGGAGGGGGTCAGGCGGACCACCGGCGCGGCGTCCGTGCGCTCCGCACGGCCACGGCCACCGGAGACCGACAGCTCCCAGGTGCCGGTGTTCCACGGCGCGAGGTCGTCCTGCAGCTCGACGACCACCGACCCCGACAGCGGCTGCGGCCAGCCGCGCTGCGCCATGGCCTGCTCGAGGTCCACCACCCGGTGCATGACGACCTTGCGGTCGACGACGCGGGCGAGCTCGACGGGCAGCGCGGTGGCGACGGCGTCCCCGCGCAGCAGGCGCAGGTGGAGGTTGCGGGCCACCGGCGCCCAGCCGGCCAGCACTCCCAGCAGCGTCCGCGCGGCCGCCGGGGTGTCGGCGACGACGTCGCGCACCGTGAAGACGGCCTCGCGGCCGTAGCCCCGGCCGCGGTGCCAGCTCGCGGCGGCGACGAGCCGGTCGCCGTCCTCGACGAGGGTCAGGCCGTCGACGCCCTCGGGCAGGCGGTCCGTCCCCGGCGCCGGGCGGACGAGCATGCCGCTGCGCGCGCGGGCCTCGCGCTCGTAGAGGGCGGCCACCGCGGGCAGGTCGGCGGCCCCGCCGGTGCGCGTGGTGAGGCCCGGCGCCGCCCCGCTGCGCGCCAGGGCGTGCGTGGGCACCTCGACGGTCGTCAGCGTGCCCGTGACCTCCCAGCCGGCGCGGCGGTACAGCCCGGCGACCGTCGGGAAGAGCGCCGAGACGGCGGCGCCGCGCTCGCGGGCGCCCTCGAGGAGGGCGCGGAGCAGGGACGTCGCGACGCCCGCGCCGCGGGCCTCCGGCTGGACGGCGACGTCGGTGACGTCGGCGGCCACGACGCGCCGCCCGCCCCACCAGTGCTCGCGCGGCAGGAGCGTCACCGCGCCGAGGAGGTCGCCGTCGTCGCCCAGCGCCCCGTAGCGGACGGCGCCCTCGGGCTCCGTGCCCGGGTCGGGCGGCGACGACAGGTCCTCGCCGAAGGACAGCGCGTGCAGGCGCCACTGCCGGGCGTGGTCCTCGGGCCCGAGCGGACGGACGACCGGGCCCGACCGGGGGGCGCGGGGCTCGCTGGCGGACGGGACGGCGGTCTCGGGAGGCACCCCGGAACGCTACCGGCGGCGACGCCTCCACCCGGACGACCGAGCCCTGACGACGGAGCCCCGACGGCCGAGTCCTGACCGCCGGGCCCGACCGCCGGGACCCCGCTCGGGCTCAGGCCTGCGGTCCCCCGACCCGCTCGAGCACGAGCTCCCGCACGCGCTTGGCGTCGGCCGCCCCGCGGGTGGCCTTCATGACGGCGCCCACGACCGCCCCCGCGGCCTGCACCTTGCCGCCGCGGATCTTCTCCGCGACGTCCGGGTTCGCCGCCAGCGCCTCGTCCACTGCCGTGACGAGCGCCGACTCGTCGGAGACGACCTCGAGGCCGCGGGCGGTGACGACCTCGGTCGGCGTCCCCTCCCCCGCGAGCACGCCCTCGAGCACCTCGCGCGCCATCCGGTCGGTGACGCGCCCCGACTCGACGAGCCCGGCGAGCTCAGCGACCTCCGCGGGCCCCACGGGCAGCGCGGTGACCTCGACCTCGCGGGCGTTCGCGGTGCGCGCCAGCTCCCCGCCCCACCACTTGCGGGCGGCGGCCGGGCTCGCGCCCTGGGCCACGGTGGCGGAGATGACGTCGAGGAGCCCGGCGTTGACGACGTCGCGCATCTCGAGGTCGCTGTAGCCCCACTCCGCCTGCAGCCGCGCGCG
The DNA here is from genome assembly GCF_013004605.1 of Pseudokineococcus marinus. Lineage (GTDB taxonomy): Bacteria > Actinomycetota > Actinomycetes > Actinomycetales > Quadrisphaeraceae > Pseudokineococcus > Pseudokineococcus marinus. The sequence goes on along the minus strand of NZ_JABEMA010000146.1, from coordinate 5,654 downwards.
ACGCGCGACGGGCAGCTCGGGCAGGGACGCGCGGACCTCCTCGACCCAGGCGCGCGACGGCGTCATGGGCACGAGGTCGGGCTCGGGGAAGTAGCGGTAGTCGTCGGCGTCGGACTTCACGCGCCCCGACGTCGTGATGCCCGTGTCCTCGTGCCAGTGCCGCGTCTCCTGCAGCACCGACCCGCCCGCGTCGAGGACGGCCGCCTGGCGCGACACCTCGTAGCGGACGGCCCGCTCGACGGAGCGGAAGGAGTTGACGTTCTTCGTCTCCGTGCGGGTCCCGAGGGGCGCGTCGGGCGAGGGCCGCAGCGAGACGTTGACGTCGGCGCGCATCTGGCCCTGCTCCATGCGGGCCTCGGAGACGCCGAGCGCGCGCAGCAGGTCGCGCAGCGCGGCGACGTAGGCGCGGGCCACCTCGGGGGCGCGCGCGCCGGCACCCGTGACGGGCCGCGTGACGATCTCGACGAGCGGGATGCCCGCGCGGTTGTAGTCGACGAGGGAGTGGTCGGCGCCGTGGATGCGGCCCGTGGCCCCGCCGACGTGCGTCGACTTGCCCGTGTCCTCCTCCAGGTGCGCCCGCTCGACCTCGACGCGCCAGGGCGTGCCGTCCTCGAGGACGACGTCGAGGTGCCCGTCGGCGGCGATGGGCTCGTCGTACTGCGACGTCTGGAAGTTCTTCGGCATGTCCGGGTAGAAGTAGTTCTTCCGGGCGAAGCGGCACATCTCGGCGATGGTGCAGTCGAGCGCCAGGCCGATGCGGATGCCGTGCTCGACCGCCGTGCGGTTGACCACGGGCAGCGCGCCCGGCAGGCCGAGCGACACCGGGGACACCTGGGTGTTGGGCTCGGCGCCGAAGGCCGTCGAGGAGCCGTCGAACATCTTGGTGGCCGTGCCGAGCTCGACGTGGACCTCGAGGCCGATGACGACGTCGTAGCGCGCCGTGGCGTCGTCGTAGGCGACGAGCGGCTCGCCGCCGGTGGCGGCCGGTGCGGTGGCGGTGCTCATGCGGTGGCGACCTCCGGTCGGGCGGGCACGGTGTCGAGGGCCGGGGCCGAGGCGAGCAGCGGCCCGCCCCAGCGGTCCTCGAGCAGCGCCTCGAGGGCGCCCCCGAGGCGGTAGAGGCGCTCGTCGGCGCGGGCCGGCGCCATGACCTGGAAGCCGACGGGCAGGCCGTCGGCGGCGAGGCCGCTCGGCAGCGACATGCCCGGCACGCCCGCGAGGTTGGCGGGGATGGTGGCGATGTCGGCGGCGTACATCGCGAGCGGGTCGTCGAGGCGGCTCCCCAGCGGGAACGCCGTCGTCGGCGCCGTCGGCGAGACGAGGACGTCAGCCTGCTCGTGCGCCGCCGCGAAGTCACGCTGGACGAGCGTCCGCACCTTCTGCGCCGAGCCGTAGTAGGCGTCGTAGTAGCCGGCCGACAGGGCGTAGGTGCCGAGGATGATCCGGCGCTTGACCTCGGGGCCGAAGCCCGCGCCGCGCGTGGCGGCCATGACGCGCTCGGCCGTCACCGGGCCCTCGGACGGCTCGACCCGCAGGCCGAAGCGCATGCCGTCGAAGCGGGCCAGGTTGCTCGAGGCCTCGCTCGGCATGACGAGGTAGTAGGCGTCGAGGGCGTGGGCGAAGGTCGGGCAGGAGACCTCGACCACCTCGGCCCCGGCGTCCGCCAGCAGGTCCAGCGCGGACCGGAAGCTGGCCATGACCTCGGACGAGAAGCCCTCGCCGGTGAGCTCGCGCACGACGCCGACCCGCATGCCGCGCACGTCGCGCGAGCGGGCGGCCTCGGCGAGCGGGCCGACGGGGTCGGGCAGCGACGTCGCGTCGCGGGGGTCGTGGCCGCCCATGACCTCGTGGAGGAGCGCCGCGTCGAGCACGGACCGGGCGCAGGGCCCCGCCTGGTCGAGGCTCGAGGCCATGGCGATGAGCCCGTACCGCGAGATCCCGCCGTAGGTGGGCTTCACGCCGACCGAGCCGGTGACGGCGGCGGGCTGGCGGATCGAGCCGCCGGTGTCGGTGCCGACCGCGAGCGGCGCCTCGAAGGCGGCGACCGCCGCGGCGCTGCCGCCGCCGGAGCCGCCCGGCGTCCGCGCGGTGTCCCAGGGGTTGCGGCTGGGCCCGTAGGCGGAGTGCTCGGTCGAGCTGCCCATGGCGAACTCGTCCATGTTCGTCTTGCCGAGCAGCGGCATCCCCGCGGCGCGCAGCCGCTCGACGAGCGTGGCGTCGTAGGGCGGCACCCAGCCCTCGAGGATCTTCGAGCCGGCCGTCGTGGGCGTGCCGCGCGTGACGACGACGTCCTTGACGGCGACGGGGACGCCGGCGAGGGCGTGCAGCTGCTCGCCGGCCGCGCGGCGGGCGTCGACGTCGCGGGCCGCCGCCAGCGCCTCCTCGCCGCTGACGTGGAGGTAGGCCGCGACGCCGCGGCCGTCGCCGGGCGCGCCGTCGACGGCGGCGATGCGGTCGAGGTGCGCGCGCACGACGTCCTCGCTCGAGACCTCGCCGGCCGCGAGGCGGCGGGCGAGGTCGGCGGCGCTCGCGCGGACGAGCTCGTCCGCGCCGGTCTGCGGGCCGCTGCTCCGGTCGGCCGAGGGGCTCATCAGTCCTCCTCGAGGATCTGGGGGACGAGGAAGCGGCCGTCCTGGGCCGCGGGCGCGCCGGCGAGGACGGCCTCCGCGGGCAGCGACGGCTCGACGACGTCCTCGCGGTAGACGTCGACGAGCGGCAGCGGGTGGCTCGTGGCGGGCACGTCGTCGGACACGACGGAGGACACGGAGGCGACCGCGGCGACGACGGCGTCGAGCTCGCCGGCCAGCCGCTCCAGCTCCGCGGGCTCGAGGTCGATGCGCGCGAGGGCCGCGAGGCGCGCCACGTCGTCGGGTGAGAGGGCGGGCATGCGCGTGAGTCTAGGAGCCGGGAGGCCGCCGGCCGGACCCGCCGAGCGGGAGGCGGCCCGCCCCGTCAGCGGGCTCCCTCGCGGGCGTCGTAGGCGTCGAGGACCGCCTGCCGGACGCGGCCCCGCGCGGCGACCTCGTGCCCGTTCTCGCGGGCCCAGGCGCGGACGTCGTCGAGGTCGGTCCTGCGGGGCCTCGTGGCGGGACCCTCGGCCCCGAGCTCGTCGGCCCTGGGCTCGTCAGCCCCGGGCTCGTCGGTGGCGGGGGCGGCCGTCGCCCCGCCCTCGTCCGTGGCCCCGTCGCCCGCCTCGCCCGCCGCCTCGACGTCGGCCTCGTCCACGGGCGGCTCGGGCGCCGGCAGCGCGCCGGGCCCCTCCTCCAGCAGCAGGCGGAAGCCGTCCTCGTCGAGGATGCGCAGGCCCAGCTCCCTGGCCCGCACCTCCTTCTGGCCGGCGTTCTCCCCGACGACGACGAAGTCGGTCTTCTTCGACACCGAGCCAGAGGCCTTGCCGCCGCGCGCGAGGATCGCCTCCTTGGCGCCGTCGCGGCTGAAGCCCTCGAGCCCGCCGGTGACGACGACGGTGACGCCCTCGAGGTGGCGCGGCGCGGACGCGTCCTGCTCGTCCTCGAGCCGCACGCCGGCCGCGCGCCACGCCTCGACGATGGCCCGGTGCCAGTCGACGGCCCACCAGGCGCCCACGGCCTCGGCGATGACGGGGCCGACGCCGTCGGCCGCCGCCAGCTCCTCGGCGCTGGCGCCGACGACGGCGTCCAGGCTGCCGAAGCGGGTGGCGAGCGAGCGCGCCGCGGTGGGGCCGACGTGGCGGATCGAGAGGGCGACGAGCACCCGCCACAGCGGCTTGTCGCGCGCGGCCGCCAGGTTGTCGAGCAGCCGGCGCCCGTTGGCCGAGAGGTCGCCGTTGCTGTTGCGGAAGAGCGGGACCCGCAGCAGGTCGGCGTCGGTGAGGGCGAAGAGCCCGCCCTCGTCGGTGAGCACGCGGTCGCCGGCGTCGACCGGCGCGCCGTCGTCCTCGGGCCGCGCGTCGCGGCTGCCCCCGGCGTCGGGCACCCCGCCGAGGAGGGCGCCGGCGGCCTCCCAGCCGAGCGCCTCGACGTCGAGGGCGTTGCGGGAGGCGATGTGGAACAGGCGCTCCCGCAGCTGGGCCGGGCAGGTGCGCGCGTTCGGGCAGCGGATGTCCTTGTCGCCCTCGCGCTCGTGCCGCAGCGGGGTGCCGCAGGACGGGCAGTCCGTCGGCATCTGCCACTCGGGGCCGCGCGCGGCCGGGTCGGCGCCCTCGGCCAGCACCGGGCCGAGCACCTCGGGGATGACGTCGCCCGCCTTGCGGACGACGACGAGGTCGCCCGGCCGCACGCCCTTGCGCCTCACCTCGTCGGCGTTGTGGAGCGTGGCGAGCTCGACCGTCGAGCCCGCCACGAGGACGGGCTCCATCCGGGCGAAGGGGGTGACCCGGCCGGTGCGCCCGACGTTGACGGAGATCTCCAGCAGGCGGGTGGTGACCTCCTCGGGCGGGAACTTGTAGGCGATGGCCCAGCGCGGGGCGCGGCTCGTCGCACCGAGGCGCCGCTGGATGGCCAGGTCGTCGACCTTGACCACCGCGCCGTCGATCTCGTGCTCGACGTCGTGGCGGCCCTCGCCCGTGCGGGCGACGAAGGCGCGCACGGCGTCGACGTCGTCGACGACCCGCACGTGGCTGCTGACGGGCAGGCCCAGGGCCGCGAGGCGCTCGTAGGCCTCGGACTGGCTCGCGACGTCGAAGCCCTCGCGACGGCCGAGGCCGTGGACGAGCACGCGCAGGGGACGGCGGGCGGTGACGCGGGGGTCCTTCTGCCGCAAGGACCCCGCCGCGGCGTTGCGCGGGTTGGCGAAGGGCTGCTTGCCCGCCTCGACGAGGCCGGCGTTGAGCTCGGCGAAGGCCTCGACGGGGAAGAAGACCTCGCCGCGCACCTCCAGCAGCGCGGGCACGGGCGCCGAGGAGCCGTCGAGGCGGTGCGGGACGCCGCGCAGCGTGCGGACGTTGAGCGTGACGTCCTCCCCCGTGCGCCCGTCCCCGCGCGTGGCGGCCCGCACCAGGCGGCCCTCCTCGTAGACGAGGTCGACGGCGAGCCCGTCGATCTTCGGCTCGCAGAGCCAGCGCAGCCGCGCCCCCTCGCCCGCCTCGCGGACGACGCGCTCGACCCACTCGTCCAGCTCGTCGGCGGTGAAGACGTTGTCGAGGCTGAGCAGTCGCTCGAGGTGGTCGACGGGGGTGAACTCCGTCGAGAAGGTCCCGCCCACGCGCTGGGTCGGCGAGTCGGGCGCCGCCAGGTCGGGGTGCGCGTCCTCCATCTCCTGCAGGCGCCGCAGCAGCGCGTCGAAAGTCGCGTCCGGCACCGTCGGGGCGTCGCGCACGTAGTAGGCGAACTGGTGGGCCCGCACCTCGTCGGCCAGGGCGGCCCACGCGCGGCGGTCGTCCTCGGTGGCGGGGCTCGGCGGGGCGGGCGCGTCGCCCGCGGGGACGCCGTGCAGGTCGTCGGCGGGCTGCTCCGGCGGGGTCGCGCTCACGCCCGGCATCCTGCCCCAGCCCCCCGACACCCGGCCCCTCGACACCGGCCCCTCGACGGCGGCCCCTCGACGGCGGCGGCGAGACCACGCGGACCACGCCGCCCGCTCGGAGGCCGGCCCTGCGAACTCCCCCGCTCCGCCCGGCCCGCCGAGGTCGACGGCCTCGTCGTCGGCGCCGGGCGCCGGAGCCGGTGGCGGGCAGCGAC
>NZ_JABEMA010000145.1 GCF_013004605.1 Pseudokineococcus marinus | reverse complement strand
GAGCCGTCGAGCGGGGCGCTCACGTGACGGTGGGGCGCACGGCGTGCGCGGGGTCGCGGTGCTCGCCGGCGTCGAGCACGGCGCGCAGGTCGACGACGGCCGTCGCCAGGTCCGCGTGCGTGGTGCTGGGGGCGGCGACGCCGAGGCGGACGAGGTCGGGGGCGCGGAAGTCGCCGACGACGCCGCGGGCGGCGAGGGCGCGCACGACGCCCCAGGCGTCGGGGGACCGGACGGCGACGTGGCCGCCCAGGCGGGCGGGGTCGCGCGGCCCGGCGAGCGGCAGCTCGGGCACGAGCGCCTCGAGCGCCTCGACGAGGAAGCCGACGAGCGACGTCGAGCGAGCGCGCAGCTGGGGGGGCGTGACGTCGTCGAGGACGTCGAGCGCCGCGTCGAGGGCGAGCAGCGAGATCATCGGGGGCGTCCCGATGCGCATCCGGCGGACGTCGTCGGCGGGGGCGTAGCGGCCGTCCATGGCGAAGGGGTCGGCGTGCCCGTGCCAGCCGGTGAGCGGCGGGTCGACGAGCGCCTGGTGGCGCCGGGCCACGTAGACCCACGCCGGCGCGCCCGGCCCGCCGGACAGGTGCTTGTAGGAGCAGCCGACGGCGAGGTCGGCGCCCGCCCCGTCGAGGTCGACGTCCGTGGCGCCGACCGAGTGCGCGAGGTCCCACAGGGCCAGGGCGCCGGCGCGGTGGGCGGCCGCGGTGAGGGCGGCGACGTCGCAGCGCTCCCCGGTGCGGTAGTCGACCTCCGAGAGCGCGACGAGGGCCACCTCGTCGCCCCGCGCCGCGAGGAGCGCCGGGACGTCGGCGGGCCGGGCCGGCGCGACCTCCAGGTCGCACAGCCGGGCCGCCGAGGAGAGCAGGTGCAGGTCCGTGGGGAAGGCGTCGGGGTCGGCGACGACGACGCGGCGGCCCGGGCGCAGGCGGGCGGCGGCGACGTAGCACTGGAAGAGGTGCACCGAGGTGGAGTCGCCGACGACCACCTGGCCGGGCGCGGAGCCCACGAGCCGGCCGACGCGGTCGCCGACGCGCTGGGGCGCCTCCCACCAGCCCTCGCTGTTCCAGGCGGCCACGAGCTCGGCGCCCCACTGGCGGCGCACGACGTCGCCGACGGCGTCGGGCACGTGCCGCGGCAGCGGGCCCAGGGAGTTGCCGTCGAGGTAGACGAGGCCCTCGGGCCGGACGAAGCGCTCGACGAGGTGGGCCAGGGGCTCGACGGCGTCGAGCTCGGCGGCGCGCAGGTGGAGGCCGTCGGCGTCGACGTGCCGGCCGGGCGACGGCGCCGCCGTCGTCCGGACCTCGGGAGGGGAGGTCGAGGGGGCGTCGTCCAGCACGGCGTCGACTGTGCCACGGGGCGGCGCCGCGGGCCGGACGGCCACCGGCGGGCTGCCTAGGGTGGCGCGGTGCTCATCCGACGGCGGCGCGGCGAGGGCCGGCGATGAGCCGGGACGCGACGGGCGGCCGGGACTCGACGGGTGGCCGGGACTCGACGGGTGGCCGGGCGGCGCCGGGGGTGCCGGGCGAGGCGGCCGTGCCGGCGACCGAGCTCGACGACCTCGCAGCGGGCGGGAGCGACGGCGAGGGCGGGGACGACGCCCGCGCCGCCACGGGTCGCCGCCCCCCTCCCGGGTGGCGCGGCGCCCTGGCCCTCCTCCTCGCCGCGGCGCTGGGCGCTGGCGTCGCCCTCCTCGCCGTGCGCGCGCAGGAGGCCTCGGACGTCCGGCTCCTCCTCGTCTCGGCCTTCCCCGACCTCGACGGGACGGGCGACGACGGGCTGGCGCTGGACCTGCGGGTCGTCGGCCTGGGGGCGCAGGACGCCGTCGTCCTCGGGGGCGGGACCGGCCCGCCGGGAGAGGGCGTCGCGGGATCGGTCGAGGTGGGCGGGCGCGCGCGGGTCCCGTCGGACCGGGCGGGCGAGGCGCTCGTCGTGCCCGCCGGCGGCGTCGGAGCCTTCGTCCTGCGGCTCGAGGCCTCCTGCGAGGCGCCGCCCGACTGGCGGCCGTGGCTGCGGGTGCGCACCGACGGCGGCGGCGCGCGGGTCGTCGCGCTGCAGTCGCCCGAGGGCGCGGAGGGCCCGGCGCAGGACGTGCTGACGAGCGCCTGCGAGCTCCGCCGGAGGACGGCGCTGGAGCCCGTGCGGGTCGTCGGCCACGGTCTCGAGGAGGGGGGCCGCGCCGTCGGCATCGCGCTCGAGAACACCTCGGACGCGGCCTACCGCCTCCGGGTCCTCGGGAGCGGGGGGATCTCCGGCGTCGCGCTCCCCGACGGCGAGACCGAGCTCCGCCCGGGCGTGACGACCAGCCTCGTCCTCGCCGTCGACCCGCCCCGGTGCGCCGGGGCGCTGCGGGTGGGGGACCTCACGAGCGACGCCGGCCTCCTCGCGCAGCGGACCGGCGGGGACGACGCCGACGGCCCGCCCCTCGTGCCGGTCGACCTCAGCAGCGCCGCGACGGAGATCGCCCTCGCCGTCGGGCGGGCGTGCGCGCCGCCGCTCGAGGCGTCACGCGCCGCCCGCACCTCCCCCTGAGACCAGCTCTCCGGGATCTCCTCCCTGGGAGCCCCGCCGCCCGTCGGCCCGCCCCCCGTCCGACCGGTCCCCCTCGACCCGGCCGCTCCGCCCCCCCGGCCCGAAGCGTCCGGTGCGCCCCTCCTGCCCGCCTGGTCACCTCGTGCCTCGTTCGTCTTGTCCATCGTTCGTCGGGGCTCCTACCGTGCGCCCGTGGCGGGCGACGGCGCCCGCCCTGACGACGGAGCTGTCGATGCCCCTCACCCTCCCCGGCGGTCCACCCGCCGATCCCACGCCTGCGGCACCCGCGACGGCCGCTCCTGCCCCGGGCCGGTCCCGACGGAGCGCCCTGCGCCGCGCCGTCGCCCCGGCGGCGGCGGCCTCGCTCGCGCTCACCGGCCTCGGCGCCGCGGGCGCGGCGGCGGCCCCCGCGCCCGAGCGCGACCTCGCCCGCACCGCCCTCGTGACGGCGTCGGCGTCGCAGGACGACGCCGACGGCACCTTCCCCGTCGAGGCCCTCACGGACGGCGACCCGGGCACCCGCTGGGCCAGCGGCAACGGCCCCGACGCCGACGTCGTCGTCGAGGCCGCGGTCACGGCCGACCTCGGCGTCCCGGCGGACGTCCGCGCCGTCGAGGTCGACTGGGAGGCCGCCTACGCCACCCGCTACGCGGTCCAGGTCTCCGACGTCGCCCCCGGCGCCGCCGGGGCGTCCTGGGAGACCGTCGAGGTCGTCGAGGACGGCGACGGCGGCGAGGACGTCCTCGACCTCGGCGCCGCCGGTGACGACGTCCGGGCCGTGCGCCTGCAGATGCTCGAGCGGCGCTCGCAGTGGGACTGGGACCCGGGCGTGCCGCACCGCTACGGCTACTCCGCCTTCGCCCTGCGCGTGCTCGGCACGACGGACGTGTCCGCCGCCGCCTTCCCGGCCGCGACGACCGCGGCCGAGCCCGGCACGACCGCGACGGTGCCGGTGCGCCTCGGCCAGCCCGCCGACCGCGACGCGACCGTCCGCGTCACGTCGACCGGCGGCGGCGACGCCGTCGTGGGCGAGGACGTCGCCGCCGTCGACGCGCAGGTCGCCTTCCTCGCGGGCGAGACCGAGGCCTCGGTCGAGGTGCCCGTGCTCGAGGGCGCGACGCCGGGGCGCACGGCGGAGCTCGCGCTCTCCGACCCGACCGACGCGGTCGCCCTGGGCGCCCGCACGACGACGTCGCTGGTCGTCGCCGCGCCGGAGGCGCCGCCGGCCCCGCCCGCGCCCGTCTCGGAGGGCGAGGTCACCGTGCTCGACGCCTTCGACGCCGAGCCGCTGCCCGTCTTCGCCTGGGGCTCGGGGGCGACGACGACGCCGCAGCTGTCCCTCGTGCCCGCCGAGCGGGAGGGGACGACCGGCAGCGCGCTGCGCGCGCAGGTCGCCGAGATGCCGGACGGCGGCTGGGGCGGCTTCACCCACGACCACGGCACCGCCCAGGACTGGTCCGCGGCCGACGGCTTCGGCTTCTGGTTCCTGGGCCGCGGCACCGGTCGCACGCTCGCCTTCGAGCTGAAGAGCGGCGGGACGAACGCCGACTCGGCCACGAAGTTCGAGGTGCAGCTCGCCGACGACGCCGAGGGCTGGCGCCGCGTGGCCGTCCGCTTCACGGACCTGCGCGAGAAGGGCGCCCCGGGCTCGGACGCCCGCTTCGACCCGAGCACCGTCTTCGGCTACGCCGTCACGCTGTCGGCGCTCGGGGCGGGCGACTGGCGCTTCGACGACGTCGGGACGTTCACGCAGCGGCTCGTCGTCGACGACTTCGAGGGCGACCTGCCGCTGGCCGCGCCCGGCACGACGACCGGGATCTTCGGCTGGGGGGCCTCGGACGACGCCGTCCCGAGCATCGGCCAGGAGCAGCTGGACCGACCCGGTGCGCCCACGGACAACCGGGTGCTGGCCGGGGAGTACTCGATCCCGTCCGGCCAGTACGGCGGCCTGTCCCACAACCTCGCCGAGACCCAGGACTGGAGCTCCTACGGCGCCTTCGAGATGTGGTGGTACGCGAGCCAGGACAGCAACCCGGCCTCGCCGACCGCGGGCAACGAGATCGTCGTGGAGCTCAAGGACGGCGGGACCGACGGGGAGCGCTCCGAGCTGTGGCGCGCGAGCTTCCTCGACCGGTGGGGGAGCGCGGAGAGCCGCTGGAAGCACGTCGTCATCCCCTTCGAGGACTTCGCGCTCTCCGGCTACCAGCCCGGTGACGCGGCGACCCGCAACGGGACGCTCGACCTCGACCGCGCCTGGGGCTACGCCGTCACCTTCACGCCGGGGACGCCCGAGCCGGTGCGCTACCGCTTCGACGACGTCGCCGTGAGCGGCTCGCCGGCCCCCGTCGTCACGACCTCGGTCGAGGCGGCCCAGGACGTCGTCCTCGTCGCGCCGGGGGAGACCGCGACGGCGGGCCTGCGGCTGGGCCTGTCGGGCGACGAGCCGCTGGCCGAGGACCTCGTCCTCGACTGGGCCGTCTCCGACCCGGAGGACCCGGGGACGGGTGCCGTCGTCGGCGAGCACGTGGCCGCGGCGAGCGGCCAGGTCGTCCTCCCGGCCGGCTCGGTGGACGGGGACGTCGCGACGTTCGAGGTCCCGACCCTTCGCGGCGACGCCGAGGAGGACTACGCCCGCACCATCGCCCTCGAGGTCACGGCCCCGAGCGGGGTGCAGGTCTCCTCGGTGCCGCGCGTCGTCCTCGACGCCTACGGCTTCCCCTACCTCGACACCGCGCGGCCGACGGACGAGCGGGTCGCCGACCTGCTCGGCCGGATGACGCTGGCGGAGAAGGTCGGCCAGATGGCCCAGGCCGAGCGCCTCGGCCTGTCCTCGCCGCAGCAGATCGCCGAGCTGGGCCTGGGCTCGGTGCTCTCGGGCGGCGGGTCCGTGCCGGAGGACAACACGCCCGCCGGCTGGGCCGACATGGTCGACGGGTTCCAGCGCGAGGCGCTGTCCACCCGGCTGCAGGTGCCCATCGTCTACGGCGTCGACGCCGTGCACGGCCACAACAACGTGGTCGGCGCGACCCTCTTCCCGCACAACATCGGCATGGGCGCCGCGCGCGACCCCGAGCTGGTGCGCGCCGAGGGGCGGGTGACGGCCGCGGAGGTGCGCGCCACCGGCATCCCGTGGACCTTCGCGCCGTGCCTGTGCGTGACGCGCGACGAGCGGTGGGGCCGCTCCTACGAGTCCTTCTCCGAGGACCCGGCGCTCGTCGAGGCCTACGCGGCCCCGGCGGTGCAGGGCCTGCAGGGCGACGACCCGAGCGACATCACGGCGTCCGACGAGGTGCTCGCCACGGCCAAGCACTGGGTCGGCGACGGCGGCACCGACTACGACCCGGCGCTCGCCGGGTCGGGCTACCCGATCGACCAGGGCATCACCCGGGTGAAGAGCCTCGAGGAGCTGCGGCGCCTGCACGTCGACCCGTACCTGCCGGCGATCGAGGCGGGCGTCGGGACGGTCATGCCGTCGTACTCGGCCGTCCAGGTCGGCGACGGCCCGGTCGTGCGGATGACGGAGAACGAGGACCTCAACGTCGGCCTGCTGAAGGGCGAGCTGGGCTTCGACGGCTTCCTCATCAGCGACTGGGAGGCCGTCGACAAGCTGCCCGGCGGCACCTACGCCGACAAGGTCGAGCGGTCGCTGACAGCGGGCATGGACATGGTCATGGCTCCGTACAACTTCGGCGCCTTCATCGCCGCGGCGACCGACGGCGTCGAGGCCGGGCGCCTGCCGGTCTCGCGGGTGGACGACGCGGTCACCCGCATCCTCACCGAGAAGATGGACGCCGGGCTCTTCGAGCAGCCCTTCGCGGACCGCAGCGGCGTCGACGAGGTCGGCTCGCCCGAGCACCGCGCCGTCGCCCGCGAGGCCGCCGCGGCCTCGCAGGTGCTCCTCGCCAACGGCCCGGTCGGCGAGCCCGTCCTCCCGCTGGCGAAGGAGGGCCGGATCTACATCGCAGGCTCGAGCGCCGACGACCTCGGCCGCCAGCTCGGCGGCTGGTCGATCTCCTGGCAGGGCGGCTCGGGCGCGACGACCGAGGGCACGACGATCGCCGACGGCATCGCCGAGGTGGCGCCGGACGCGGACGTCGTCGTGAGCCCCGACGCCTCGGCGGACATGACGGGCGCCGACGTCGGCGTCGTCGTGGTCGGCGAGCGCCCGTACGCGGAGGGGCAGGGCGACGTCGGCGGCAACGGCTTCAGCCTGCAGCTCACGGACGCCGACCGGGCGACGGTGGCGAAGGTGTGCTCCGCGGTGGAGGACTGCGTCGTCCTGCTCGCCACCGGGCGCCCGCTCGTGCTCGGCGACGTGCTGGACTCCGCCGACGCCGTCGTGGCCACGTGGCTGCCCGGCACCGAGGGCGCCGGCGTCGCCGACGTCCTCTTCGGGGACCGGCCGTTCTCGGGCCGCCTCCCGGTGACCTGGCCGGCCGCGGCCGACCAGGTGCCGGTCAACCAGGGCGACGACGTCTACGACCCCGCCTTCCCCTACGGCTGGGGCCTGTCGACGACGGCGCCGCGCGCCGAGCTCGAGGCGGTCGCGGCCGACCTCGGGCCGGGGGCCGTGGCCGCCCGGGTCCGCTCGGCCCTGCGGGCGCCGGTGTGGACGGCCGACGGCGACGTCCGCGACTCCTCCGCGGCCCGCGCGACCGCCGGGCAGCGCCTGCTCGCCGTCGTCGAGCAGACGCAGCGGGGCCGCGGGAAGGACGCCGACGTCGTCCCCGCCGTGGTCGAGGTGCTGCGCGACGTCGCCCAGGCCGACGTCGTCGCGGGCGACGCGGCCCCGGGCGCGGCGGCCCTCGTCGCGGACGCCGAGCACGCGCTCGTCAGCGGCGACGCGGTGACCGCGGCGCGGCGCATGGCGGAGGTGGTCGCCGAGCGCTGAGCGCCACCGCCGCGACGGGCCCGCCGCCCCACCCCCGGGGCGGCGGGCCCGTCGTCGTCCGCCAGCCGTCGCGCTGGGCCCGTCGCACTGGGCCCGTCGCACTGGACCGGCCGCGTGGGAGCCTTCCCGCTGGGCCGTCCCGCCGGGAGACCACCGGCGTAGCGTGGTCGCCGTGGACGCCGAGGTCCCGCAGCAGCACCGGCGCGCGCCGTGAGCCGCGACGGCATCGGCCGCCGCGCCCCTGCGTCGCCGGAGGACGGTGGGACGCCGGACGACGGTGCGGCGCCGGTCCGCGGGACGCCGGTGGGTGCGCCCGACGAGCTGGGCCCCTGCCGCCCCGCATCGGGACCGCCC